>JAYVXE010000276.1:0-15661 GCA_043785395.1 Burkholderiaceae bacterium
CATCGAAGCCCTTCAAGCTTGGCGAAAAAAATCTCCTGAATTATTCGTGAAGCGGGTATACAAACAGGCGGAACTTGACACAGGTATTTGCTATGGATAGCATTGCTAACAAATCAATCAAATAAATAATTTCAATATGAATTCATATGAAAAATCATATAAATCAAGCGACAGCAGCTATCAATTTAATAATAATCCGTAAAATAGCCCACGCACAACCAGCATCGGCTGTGCCCGTGGGCGCGGACACAGCCCCGTCCCACGCCCGCCGCTACAAAACCAGCAAGGCACGGAAATCATTGACATTGGTATAGGTGGGGCCGGTGCACAGCAAGTCGCCCAGCGCGGCGAAATAGCTGTAGGCATCATTGCGCTCGGCATACGCAGCCAGCGGCATGCCTGCGGCCTGCGCCCGCGCCAAGGTGTCGGGGCCGACAAAGGCGCCTGCGTTGTCCTCGATGCCGTCGATGCCGTCGGTATCGGCGGCCAGCGCCCAGACCCCGGCCTGGCCTTGCAGCGCCTGCGCCAAGCCGAGGCAAAACTCGCCCGCCCGCCCGCCGCGCCCGGCAGGCACACCGGGCGAGCGGGGCTTGAGCGTGACAGTGGTTTCGCCGCCGCTCAAGATCACGCAGGGCCGCGCAAACGGCTGGCCGCGCTGCGCCACAGCACGCGCCAAAGCGCCGTGCACGCGGCCCACTTCACGCGACTCGCCCTCTACCGCGTCACTCAGGATATGCGCCTGCACCCCCGCCGCACGGGCCGCCGCAGCTGCAGCCTCCAGCGACTGCTGCGGGGTGGCGATCAGGCGAAACACATGGCCGGCCAGGCGCGAATCGCCGGGCTTGGGCGTCTCCAAGGCCGCGCTGCGCAGCTGGGCCAGCAGCGCCTCGGGCAGCGCAATCCGGTAGCGCGCAAGAATCTCCAGCGCCTGGGCGCAACTGCTGGCGTCGGCCACGGTGGGGCCGCTGGCAATGGTCTGGGGATCGTCGCCCGGCACGTCGCTGATCGCCAACGTCAGCAGCGGGGCCTGGCCACAGGCCAGCGCGAGCCGCCCGCCCTTGATCTGCGACAGATGTTTGCGCACGCAGTTGATCTCTTCGATGGCTGCGCCACTGGCCAGCAAAGCCCGGTTGACCTCTTGCTTGGCGGCAAGCGTCAGCCCTGGGGTCGGCAAGCTCAGCAGCGCCGAGCCGCCGCCCGAGATCAGGCACAGCACCAAATCATCCGGCCCCAGCGCCGCAGCTTGCAGCAGCGCCAGCATCCGCTGCGCCGCCACCACACCGGCCACATCCGGCACCGGATGCGCGGCCTCCAACACCTCGATGCGCTGGCGCACGCCGATCGGGCGCGTGGGAATATGGCCGTAGCGTGTGACCACCAAACCGCTCAGCGGTGCCTGCTGCGGCCACAGCGCCTCGACCGCCTGCGCCATCGCGCCCGCCGCCTTGCCCGCGCCCAGCACCAGCGTGCGCCCACGCGGTGGCGGCGGCAAGCGCAGGTTCGCCAGCGGCTGGGCGCGGGCCACGGCAACCTGGAACAGGTGCTGGAGGAATGCGCGGGGCTCGAAGTGCGGCGCAGCCAAGGCGGAGAACGGGCAGTCTGGCGCAGACGCGCCAAGGTCGGACAGGGTCATAGTGCGCACAATTGTGCCGAAAGTCGCGGCCCGCACGCGGTTATCCGGCCCCGCACCCACGGCCTGCGCAGGCCATCCTTTACAGTGCAGCCCCATGATTGCCCCCGCTCCCGATACCTCCAACACCCTTTGCGTCGCCGTCGTCATGCGCCGCGAAAACGTTCAAGGCCCCATGCGCCGCTGGCAAAAGACGCGCTGGGTGCTGGCCGATGTCGTGCCCAACCAGGCCAGCTTCGGCCAAACACCGCGCCTGCTGCTGGAGACCGAAGAGGAGCAGCGCTGGCTGCACCCCGCCCAGACCGTTGCACTGTTTCGCGACGAGGCCGAGGGCTATTACCTGAATGCATCAACATCGGCGCCGTGCTGGTTTGTGCTGTGGCGCATGGACGAAGCGCCCAATACGCAGGCCAGCGAGGCAACCGAATCCACCAAGCCCCCCGAGCCCCCCGAGCCGATAGCGCGACCGGTGGCGGTCAGCCTGAGCTACAACGAAGCTGGCCGTTGGCTCGACGCGCAAGAGACGGTTGAGCAGCTGCCGGCGCCGCCCGAGGTCGTCCAGTGGTTGCAGGCCTTTGTCGATCTCCACCACCTGCCCGAGCCCAAACGCCGCCAACGCCCCGAGAGCTTCAAATCGCTGCAAGACCGGTTTGGCAGCCCGGCTGCGGTCAGCACGGAAAAAAAGAAAAAAAACAGCGACAACCAAGGCACGGGGCCGCACCATGGCTGATGGCTTTCTTGGCCGCTGGTCGCGCCGCAAACAAGATGTCCGCACCGGGCGCACGCCCGCCGAGCCGCTGCCAACGCCGACGCCGACACCGGCAACGCTGGACACAGCCGCGCCCAACGCAGCCGGGCCAAGCCCATCCGTCGAACCCACCGAGCCCGCCCAGCCCGCCCAGCCCTTGAGCCTGGCTGACGCGCAGGCACTCACCATCGACTCCGACTTCTCGCCCTTCACCGCCCGTGGTGTGGCGAGCGAGATCAAGAACGCGGCGCTCAAAACCCTGTTCAGCGACCCGCACTTCAACACCATGGACGGGCTCGACATCTACATCGGCGACTACACCCAGTCCACGCCCCTGCCCTTGTCGATCCTGCGCCAAATGGCCAGCGCCAAACTGCTTGGGCTGGTGCCCGACGAGCCACCCACGGCAGACAGCGACACCGGGTCGGCCCATGGTGGCTATGACTCCAATGTCCCCGTATTGGCCGATGGCGACCCGCCCCACGCGCCCGCGCCGACGCCAGACGTGGCACAGTCGGGGGTTTGCAACGAACCCACTAGCCCGCTTGCGTGTCCAGCCCTGGTTCCTGCCGACCAGGATCGCGACCCGCCCGCCTGCCACACCCTTGATGACCACGCTGATCTGCGACTGCAACCAAACCATGCCCCTCCAGCCGCAAGCGCTGGCTTCGGTACTGGCTGAAAAACTCCAACTCCACTCCACCCTGTGCCGCCGTGAATCCGGCGCGTTTTTACAGGCGCTGCAATCGGGCGACGACGTGATCGTCGCCTGCACCCAGGAAAAACGCTTATTCACCGCCTTGGCCGAACAGGCCGAAGGCACAGTCTCGGTGCTCAAGTTTGTCAACCTGCGCGAGACCGGCGGCTGGAGCCGCGACGCCGCGCAAGCCACGCCCAAAATGGCCGCACTGTTGGCGGCAGCCCGCCTGCCGCCTGCCGAGCCGGTGGCCAGCGTCAGCTACCAAAGTGCGGGCCGCTTGCTGATCATCGGCCCGCTGGCGCAGGCCGAGCAGGCGGCGCGGCTGCTGGAAGATGCGCTGGAGGTGACGATTTTCTCGACCGCCGCGCCACCGCCGCCCACGGGCGACAGCTGGGACAGCAGTGACAGCAGCGCGCAAGAGCGCCGCTTCCCCGTGCTGGCTGGCCGGCCCCTGGCCTTGACCGGCTGGCTGGGTGCGTTTGACTTCGCCTGGGCACAGGACAACCCGATTGACCTTGACCTGTGCACCCGCTGCAACGCCTGTGTCCAGGCCTGCCCCGAAGGCGCCATTGGCCTCGACTACCAAATCGATCTGGCGCGCTGCACCGGGCACCGGGACTGCGTCAAGGCCTGCGGCGCGGCTGGCGCCATCCAGTTTGGGCGCACAGCACAAACCGCCAACGCCGCCTTTGACCTGGTGCTCGACCTCGGTGCGCAGCCGCTGCTTGGGCTGCATGCGCCGCCACAAGGCTACTTCCACGCCGATGGCAGCCGCCCACTGCCGCCCGAGCGCCTGCTGGCGCTGCGCGCCATGGTGGGTGAGTTTGAAAAACCCAAATTCTTCAACTACCAAAAAAAGCTCTGCGCCCACAGCCGCAACAGCCAAATCGGCTGCCGTGCCTGCATCGACATCTGCTCGGCACAGGCCATCAGCAGCGACAAAAAGCAGCAAGGCATCAAGGTCAACCCGCATCTGTGCGTGGGCTGCGGGGCCTGCACCACCGTCTGCCCCACCGGTGCGCTGGGCTACGCCTATCCGCGTGCCAACGAACAGGGCCAAACCCTCAGAACCCTGCTCACAACCTATGCCCAAGCCGGCGGCCAAGACGCCGTGCTGTTGTTGCACAGCCAACAACGCGGGCAAACACTGGTTGAACACGTCGGCCGCCAAGCCCGGCTGCAAAAGCTGCACGGCATCCCGGCCAACGTGATTGCGCAGGCCCTCTGGCACAGCGCCAGCACCGGCATCGAGCTTTGGCTCTCGGCCATCGCCTGGGGCGCCTCGCAACTGGTGGTACTCAGCACCGACGAAGAAGCGCCCGACTACCTGGCCGCGCTGGAGGCACAAATGGCCACCGCACAGGCGCTGCTGCACGGCCTGGGCTACAGCGGCCAGCACTTTCAGCTGCTGCGCCTCAACAGCCCCGCCGCACTGGATGCAGCGCTGCACGGCTTGCGCGCGCCGCGCCAGGACAGCCCCAGCACGCCCAGCACGCCCAGCACGCCCAGCGCCGCAGCACGCTTTGCCGCCCTGGCCGACAAGCGCAGCACCCTAGAGCTGGCGCTCGACCACCTGATTCGCCACGCACCGCTGGGCGCAACCCAACCCAGCCGCCTGCCTGAGTCGATTGCGCTGCCGCCCCCAGGTGCCGACCAGCCCGGCAGCGCCGCCCTGTTCGGCAGCGTCAAACTTGACCGCGGCGCCTGCACGCTCTGCCTGAGCTGCGTCAGCGCCTGCCCGGCAAGCGCCTTGCAAGACAACGCGCTGTTGCCACAGCTCAGTTTTATCGAAAAAAACTGCGTCCAGTGCGGACTCTGCGTCAGCACCTGCCCAGAAAATGCGCTGCAACTTGAGCCGCGCCTGCTGCTGACCCCAGCCCGCAACGAAGCCCGGATACTCCACGAGATCCCGCCCTACGCCTGCGTGCGCTGCGCCAAACCGTTCGGCACGGTCAAGGCCATCGAGGCCATGCTCGGCAAGCTCGCCGGGCACGCAATGTTCCAAGGCCAGGCGCTAGAGCGGCTCAAGATGTGCAGCGATTGCCGCGTGATCGACATCTACTCCGACAAAAACGAAGCCAAAATCACCGACCTATGAGCCCCAGCACCTTGTTAACTGTCATGCATGGGCCAAGCGCCCCGAACGATGAAACTACGGCACGCGACGAGCGCGGCCCCAGTGCACCCGTGGATCTGGCTCTGCCAGGCCACCGGCAGCGCGCCCTTGAGGGGGAAGCGCCACAGGCGCTTCGGGAGTGGTCCACGTTATCGCCGCCGCGCAGCGCCGCACTCGACGAAGAAACGGCACGCGCCGAGGTCTACGGCCTGCTCGCCCAACTCTGGTACGCCCCACCCACGCCCGAGCTGCTGCAAGGCCTGCGCAGCGCCGCCACCGAGGCACCGGCACCCGGCGCCTACCTGGAGGCCAGCTGGCAACAGCTGATCGGCAAAACCCGAGCCCTGTCCCCCGCAGCCATCCAAGCCGAATTCCAAACCCTGTTCGAAGGCGTTGGCAAGCCCGACATTTACCTGTTTGGCTCGCACTACCTGAGCGGTTTTTTGAACGATAAACCGCTGGCGCGCCTGCGCCACGACCTGCACGCACTCGGCCTGGACCGCGAGGCCGCGATGACCGAGACCGAAGACCACATCGCCTACCTGTGCGAAGTGATGCGCTACCTGATTGCTGGCGACGACCCCGCGCTGTGCAACCTGACGCAGCAACAGGCATTTTTCCAACACCACCTGCAAGCCTGGTGGCCAGCGCTGTGCCAGTCGGTGGCGCAGCATCCAAGCGCGCACTGGTACGCAGCGCTGGCAGATTTCAGCGCCGCCTTTGGCGAAGTGGAAGTTCAGGGTTTTGACATGCTGGACTGAGCCGGCACTCTGCGCGCCAAGCCCCATTGGAGCCGCGCAAGCGCCTACCCAGGCACGCTCAATGGCCGGCTCCAGCTTGAACCAGGCAGCGGGGCCTATGGTTTTTTGGGAGAGAGGGAAAGCAAGCCTACTTTGATTGAATCGCAAACAGGCACAGTTTTTTACAAAAAACCAAAATCACCCATGGAAACACACCGGACTCACTAGCCAAGCCATCGGCATAAACCAGGGCCAACCAGGGCAAATTGGCCGGCCTTGGATCCGTCCTGCGGCGGCGAAAACCCAATTGCAGTAGGATGCGGCCCATTTCACACTGAGTACAACGTGCGACGCCCTGAAACCGCCCGACAGCGCAAGACCTTACTGGTTTGTACTGTCGATGCAGACGTATACAGACCGCACAATTCGCCTCATTTCTTCACCTTTGCCAGCCGTCCTGGAGACTATCCCATGCAGGAAAGCCAGCCCATCCAATCCCGCCGTGGATTTTTCATCGGCGCCGCAGCTGTCGGCGCTGCCACCGCCGCCGTCAGCACTTTGCCCGCGCTGCGGGCCGCCGCCGCCCCCGCACCCGAGGCACACCCCGCACCGCCGGCGAAGGGCGGTGGCTACCACCTCTCGGAACACGTCAAGCGCTACTACCAAACAACCCGTCTCTGACTGAACCGCCATGTTGCTCACCAAGAAAAATGAAGGCGGCCCGCAGCACAGCGCTGCGCGTTCGCAACTCGTCCACAGCCTGCGCCGTGGACTGTCGCAGGCGCTGCCAACCATGGATCGGCGCTCCTTTTTGCGCCGCTCCGGCCTGGGCGTCGGCGTCGGCCTGGCCGCCTCTCAGCTCAGCCTGGTCAAACGCGCCCAAGCCGCGCCCGGCGCAACAGGCCTGGGCACCAGCAAAATCGAAGTCAAGCGCACCATATGCGGCCACTGCTCGGTAGGCTGCGCCGTCGACGCCGTGGTCGAAAACGGGGTCTGGGTACGCCAAGAAGCCGTCTTCGACTCGCCCATCAACATGGGCGCACACTGCGCCAAAGGGGCTTCGCTGCGCGAGCACGGCCACGGCGAACACCGGCTGCGCTACCCGATGAAGCTGGTCAACGGCAAGTACCAGCGCATCAGCTGGGACACCGCGCTTGACGAAATCAGCGCCAAGCTGATGGAGTTGCGCCAGGCCAGTGGCCCGGACTCCATCTATTGGGTGGCCTCCTCCAAGCACAGCAACGAGCAGGCCTACCTGATGCGCAAGTTCGTCAGCTACTGGGGCAGCAACAACTGCGACCACCAGGCCCGCATCTGCCACTCGACCACGGTCGCCGGTGTTGCCAACACCTGGGGCTACGGCGCCATGACCAACTCGTTCAACGACATGCAAAACGCCAAGGTGGCGCTCTACATTGGCTCGAACGCGGCCGAGGCGCACCCGGTGAGCATGCTGCACATGCTGCATGCCAAAGAGCTCGGCTGCAAGATGATCGTCGTCGATCCGCGCTTCACCCGCACGGCGGCCAAGGCCGATGAATATGTGCGAATCCGCTCGGGCTCGGACATTCCGTTCGTCTTTGGCGTGCTCTACCACATCTTCAAAAATGGCTGGGAAGACAAACAGTTCATCAACGACCGGGTCTACGCCATGGAGCAGGTGCGCGAAGACGTGCTTGCCAAGTGGACCCCCGAAAAGGTCGAAGAGGCCTGCGGCGTGCCCGAGGCCCAGGTTTTCAAAGTTGCCAGCTGGCTCAACGAAAACCGCCCCGGCACCCTGGTCTGGTGCATGGGCCAAACCCAGCACACCACCGGCAATGCTGTCGTCCGGGCCTCATGCATTTTGCAATTGGCGCTGGGCAATATCGGCAAATCAGGCGGTGGCACCAACATCTTCCGTGGCCATGACAACGTCCAAGGCGCAAGCGATGTCGGCCCCAACCCCGACTCCTTGCCCGGCTACTACGGCTTGGCAGAAGGCGCTTGGAAGCACTTTGCCAAGGCCTGGGGCGTGGAGTACGAGTGGATCAAGAGCCGTTTTTCCTCGCCCGAGATGATGTCCAAGAACGGCATCACCCTTTCGCGCTGGATTGACGGCGTGCTGGAGAACAAAGAGCTGATCGACCAAGACTCCAATCTGCGCGGCGTCTTCTACTGGGGCCACGCGCCCAATTCGCAAACGCGCGGCCTGGAGATGAAGCGGGCGATGGACAAGCTCGACCTGCTGGTGGTGGTTGACCCCTACCCCTCGGCCACGGCGATGATGGCGGCCATGCCCGGCAAGCCCGAAGACCTGAACCCGAACCGTGCCGTCTACCTGCTACCGGCGGCATCGCAGTTCGAGACCAACGGCTCCTGCACAGCATCAAACCGCTCCTTGCAGTGGCGTGAAAAAGTCATAGAGCCGCTGTGGGAGAGCCGCACCGACCACATGATCATGTACCAGTTCGCCCAAAAACTCGGGTTTGGGGCTGAGCTGGTCAAAAACTACCAGCTGCAAAAGGTCAAGGGCATGGACGAGCCGGTGATCGAAGACATACTGCGTGAGATCAACCGCAGCGTCTGGACCATTGGCTACACCGGGCAAACGCCCGAGCGGCTCAAGGCGCATATGAAGAATATGCACGTCTTCGACGTCACCACATTGCGCGCCAAAGGCGGCACAGACGCCGCCACCGGCTACGACCTGACAGGCGACTTCTACGGCCTGCCCTGGCCCTGCTGGGGCACGGCCGAGCTCAAACACCCCGGCACCGCCAACCTGTACGACACCTCACTGCACGTGATGGAGGGCGGCGGTAACTTTCGCGCCAACTTCGGCGTCGAACGCAACGGCGAAAGCCTGCTGGCAGCCGATGGCTCGCACTCCAAGGGCGCTGAAATCACCACTGGCTACCCCGAGCTCGACCACGTTTTGCTCAAAAAACTCGGCTGGTGGGACGAGCTGACCGAAGCCGAAAAAGCACTGGCCGATGGCAAGAACTGGAAAACCGACAACTCTGGCGGCATGATCCGGGTCTTCATGCAAAACCACGGCTGCTACCCGTTTGGCAATGCGCGCGCGCGCGCCCTGGTCTGGAACTTCCCCGACGCCATACCGCAGCACCGCGAGCCGCTCTACGGCATCCGCCCCGACTTGGTCGCCAAATACCCGACGCACGACGACAAAATGGCGTTCTGGCGCCTGCCCACGCTGTTCAAGTCGCTGCAAGACAAAAATGTGGCCGACAAGCTGCATGAAAAATTCCCTTTCATCATGACCTCGGGCCGACTGGTCGAGTACGAAGGCGGCGGCGAAGAAACCCGCTCCAACCCCTGGTTGGCCGAGTTGCAACAGGAAATGTTCATCGAGATCAACCCCAAGGCCGCCGCCGACCGAGGCATTCGCAACGGTGACCGCGCCTGGGTCAGCACGCCCACCGGCGCGCGCATGAACGTGCAAGCGATGGTGACCGAGCGCGTTGGCGCCGACACCGTCTTCCTGCCCTTTCACTTCTCCGGCCACTGGCAAGGCGTTGACATGCTCGCGCACTACCCAACCGGGGCCGAACCCCTCGTGCGCGGCGAAGCCATCAACACCGGCACCACCTATGGCTACGACAGCGTGACCATGATGCAAGAGACTAAAACGACGATTTGCAACGTCGAAAAAGCCTGAACCACATACACCCGGCCCAGCATGGGCCGCACCTGATTTGACGAGGAGCCGCTATGGCACGTATGAAATTTGTCTGTGACGCCGAGCGCTGCATCGAGTGCAACGCCTGCGTCACCGCCTGCAAAAACGAGCATGAAGTGCCGTGGGGCGTCAACCGCCGCCGCGTCGTCACGCTCAACGACGGCGTTCCAGGGGAACGCTCAATTTCAGTCGCCTGCATGCACTGCAGCGACGCCCCCTGCATGGCCGTCTGCCCGGTCAACTGCTTTTACCGCACCGACGAAGGCGTGGTACTGCATGACAAGGACATCTGCATTGGCTGCGGCTACTGCTCCTATGCCTGCCCGTTTGGTGCGCCGCAGTTCCCCTCGCAAGGCACGTTTGGCGTGCGCGGCAAGATGGACAAATGCACCTTCTGCGCCGGCGGCCCCGAAGAGCACGGCAGCCAGGCCGAGTTCGAGAAATA
The DNA here is from genome assembly GCA_043785395.1 of Burkholderiaceae bacterium. Taxonomy (GTDB): domain Bacteria; phylum Pseudomonadota; class Gammaproteobacteria; order Burkholderiales; family Burkholderiaceae_C; genus JAGOEY01. The sequence continues at coordinate 10,059 of JAYVXE010000276.1, forward strand.
CGGCCGCAACCGCCTGGCCGAAGGCAAGCTGCCGGCCTGCGCCGAAATGTGCTCGACCAAGGCCTTGCTGGCCGGTGACGGTGACGTCGTGGCCGACATCTTCCGTACCCGGGTTGTGCAGCGCGGCAAGGGGGCCGAAGTCTGGGGCTGGGGCACAGCCTACGGCTCGCGCCAAGCCGGGCGTCCACCGGAAGGAGCCAAGCCATGAAGCGCCTTGCCTACCCCATTCTCTGCACCGCACTGATGGCACTCGCGGCCTGCACAGAGAAGCCGCAAACCGCAGGTGCAGGCCAGCTTGACCAACCGGCCTACCGTGGCAGTGGCAGCAACTTCACCGCCAGCGACTGGACCCCGGGCGATCGCACAAGCTGGGAGCAGCAACTCAAAGTGCGCGCCCAGCGCGGCCAAAATGAGTACAACAAGACCAGCAGTGGTCGATAGACCAGGAGCGCATATGAAAGCAGCGTTCGCAGCCCTTGTACTGGTCGCAACCAGCCTGTGCACCCACACCTGGGCGCAGCAGGCCCCGACAGCGGATACGGGTACGGATACGGGTACGGCCACGACCACGGTCACCGTGCCCAGCACCGGCATCCAAAGCCAGAATATTTTTGAAGTCCGTCCATCCGCCAGTGAAGACCCCAACTATTTAAGCCAAAGCAACGGCGAGCGCGAGCGCGTACAGCCCGGCAACAACGCGCCACTGTGGCGCGATGTCGGCGCTGGCGTCAACGGCTTTAGCAGCCTGCCACACAGCCAGGCACCCGAGGCCGGCAACCTGATCCAGCCATTTGTGCAATACCCTGGATCGCGCTATGCATCGGCAGGCGAAGCTTGGCGGCAAACCCGCAACCACTGGGTCATTCCCTACGGCGCAGCGCTGTTGTTCTTGGCCCTGCTGGCCATTGCCTTGTTTTACTTCAGCAAAGGCCCGATCCGCCTCGATGGCCCGCTGCGTGGCCGCCTGATCGAACGTTTCACCTACTTTGAGCGTGCCGCCCATTGGAGCACCGCACTGACCTTCTCCATCCTGGCGCTGTCGGGCATCGTCATCGCCTTTGGCAAATTCTTTTTGCTACCCGTGCTCGGTGGTGCGGTCTTCGGCTGGCTCACCTGGTTCCTCAAAACCACCCACAACTTCATCGGCCCGCTGTTTGTGGTGTCCCTGGTCGTGCTTTTTTTCACCTTTGTGCGCGACAACTGGCCGGCCCGCGTCGACCTGATGTGGCTGCGCAAAGGCGGTGGCCTGCTCAGCGGCGAGCATGTGCCCTCGAACCGCTTCAATGCGGGTGAAAAAATCCTCTTTTGGGGCGGTATTTTCTTCCTCGGCCTGCTGGTCAGCAGCTCCGGCTTGGTGCTTGACCGTGTCTTTCCCGGCCTCGATTACCTGCGCGGCAGCATGCAAATAGCCCACTTGGTACACGCCGTCGCCGCGCTGCTGATGATGGCCATGTTCATTGGCCACATCTACCTCGGCAGCATCGGTCAAGACGGTGCACTCAAAGCCATGCAGACCGGCTATGTCGACGAAGCCTGGGCCGAGCAGCACCACGCACTCTGGTACCAAGACATCCAGTCCGGCAAAATCCCGTCCCAGCGCAGCGCAGTCAGCAGCCCAACAGCGCCCAGCGTCAACCAAGCTGGATAGCGCGCTGGGGCGCGCCCCAGCACCTCCGGTGGCCATAGCCACGGCACAGATAAAGCAAGTGCCTGGGCAGCCGGGCTGGGCTCGCACCTAGGGCGACCGGTGCTTGGGCGTGTATTGCGCACCATGCCGGGCTCATTTTTCAGCGCATCTCTAGGAGCCTGTCGGGCTTGTCGGGCTTGCCGCATCGAAGCGAAATGGAGCCCCAGCAAGGACAGTTTTTGCCAACTTTTTGCCCCATCGCCCCGCTATGGCTCAAGAAGGCGGTAAAAAATGGACTGCTGCGGCGCCGACAGTGGGCCTAGCGCTGAGTAGCAACACCTTGGTGGGCAGCCCCAGGTACAAGCCGAGCACATCGGCAGTTTTGGCGGTTTTGGCAGTTTTTGCGGCTTTGGCGGCAAACACCGAATCGGTGCCCAAGCCCCAGGAGCGCATGCTGAATCCCCTCCTTGCGAAGGAGCCAGCCCGTCAGTCCATCCCATTGCGCAGCAGCATTCACTGCACCACCTTCACCCGCGCATTCGGCGCTTCGCCAAACATCTCGGGCGCGTACAGCGCCTCAACCCGGCTTGGCGGCAGCGCGAAGTCGCCCGCATTGTTCAGGCGCACGGTGTATTCCATCTTGACCAGGCCCTCGGGCAGGTACTCGTAGTAGCTGCGGAAGGACTCGAAGCTGCGCTCCTCGAACGCAGGCCAGCCCACGCCGCTGCGCTTTTCGCCCTGCGTTGCGATCTCGGAGTCGCGCCCCAGGCCGCTGCCCAGGATGGTGGCGCCACCGAGCCCCGGTCCAGCGTGGTGACCCAGGCCACGGCGTTGTCACGCCCAAGCTTGAAATGCACGCCCATATTGGTTGCCAGCACACTGGTGCGCACATACATCGTGCGGCTGTCGCCGTAACGCTCGTCCAGCAAGGGCCCGCCCAGCTTTTGCGAGGCAATTTCCAGCACGTGAAAGCCAGGCGTGAGCGGAATACCCACCACCTCGAACGGGCGCGGGTCACCCGTTTCGGCCTTGGGCATGTCCAGCGTCTTCACGCCCGGCTGGCCCGCCAGCAGCGACACCATGCGTGTCTGCACTCTGGTGTCGTCTTTCTCCAGCACGGCGGGCAAAGGGCTTTTCACATCCTGGCTGGCCACGTCCCGGTCCACGGTGCTGTTGTCGTAACGCTCCACCTTGAGGAACCAGGCGATGATTTCAGCATCGGTCTTGGGGTTGATGTCGCTGACCTTGCCAGGGGTGAACCCGTCCACCTTCAGTGCTGGCTCCACACTGCGCACGGTCACCGGCATCAGCGCCACACCACCGGGCTCGGCCAGGCGTTCGACCACCCCAAAAGGCGCAGCGGCGAATTTGGCCAGAGGAGGCATGGGGGCGGTGGCCACCTTCATCGGGAAGTTGTCGGCGTTGACCAGGCTGCGCCCGGACGCGTCGACCATCCCCTTGGGCAGCTCAAGCACAAAGGTGGCCTGCTCGGCAAACGGGGGCTTGAAGCTGATGCTGTCCTTGCCCAGCTCGGGCTGGTACACGGTCTTGCCCGATACAAGTCGGATACTCTGGGCCCACTTGCGTGCCACAGCTGCGGTGAAATGCACGGACATAGGGCGGATCGGCATGCATGCAGCTTGGGCGTTGGTCCGCTCACAACTGAAGGACGCTGCAAAAGGCCTGCGCACCTGGTAAGCAAAGCGTTTTTCCACCGTGCTCACGACACCGCTGGGCGTTGCCACACCCGCCCCACCACGATCTGCAGCGTGCTGTCAGGCGTCAAACGCCGGTTGCAGGCCAGCGTGACGGAGTGCGATGGGTCTTTGGAGCCTCCATCCAGCAGCCGCACCGGCACCCGTTCGCCCACACCGTCGACGGCACACCAAACATTGGCCTTGATGCTGGCCAGCGTGGCCGCGCCGTTGAAGCGCAAAACAAAAATTTGCTCTTCATCAATGCGCTCGTAAGTGCTTGGGCTGATGTTCTGCGCAAACGGCCCGCTACTATTAAATTTATAGCTACTAACGCCCGTAATAACTGCCTTAGAAGCCTATTTTAATGATAATTTAGGTCGCAATGTGCAAAGGACGCCGGGAGGCAGGTCGGCGTCGAAGTCGAACACCCACTCCTTCTCACTGGTCCAGCGGTCCGTGCCTTTGGTGGCCTTCGCGTCGCTACAGGACAAGGACAAAGGCGCGGGTGCCTTGGGGTCGCAAAAAGAGACGGCAGCGGTGTCGAACTGGGCCACCACCTGGCGAATGCGCGCCACCTCGCCCTGGGGCGACAGGCTGGTGATCTGCAACGCCTGCGCACCGAGTGCCGCCCACGACAGGCCCACGGCCAAGATCCAATTTTTTTATGGTTCCCGCTGTTCGCTCCAAAGAAGGGCTAGAGCGTACCAAAACAGCCGAGCCAGCGGCCAGCCTGACAGGCAGATGCGCAGTAGCCACTGACACTGACAGGGCCCTGCCTTTCCTACCCTCTACCCTCTACCCCCTCCCCTACCCCCACCGCCCCCTTCAACGTTCAGTGACTCAGCCCCCAAACCGTTCGCAACTGGGAAACAGCGGCGACCACCGCCGGGTCATGCTCCGCCGTCTTCGGGTAAATAAAGCTCAATATTGCCGTCACACGTGTATGCGGCCAGATGACGACTTCGCCGCGTTCGGCCGCCGGTATGGCCACATCTTCCCGCAGCAAAGCCAGGCCCAGGCCTGCGCGCACCAGGCTTAGCGGCGCCGCCGTGTCGTCGGACTCCAGCACGGTATTGGGCAGCAAGCCCTGGCGCGAAAACATATCCCGCAGCAGCGTTTGCGCATGGCTGCTGTAGGGCGCGCCAATCCAGGGCATGTCGGCAATGTCGCGCCAGCCCGCATGCAAGACCTTGTGGCGCAGCGCAAACGGTGCGGCCACCCGGTACTGCAGCATCTGCAGCGGCAGCCCCAGCACATCCCGAGGCACATTCGGTCCGATGTAGAAGGAGCTCTGCAAGGTCGAGGTGGCCACGGCTCCACGCAAGGTTTCCGCATCCCCCGAGCGGGTCTTGATCTCAAGCAGCGGCAGAGCTTTGACGAGACCGCCCAGCAAGGAGCCCAGCCGCAGAGCCGCCTGGTCGCCGACGGTGCCAATCACCAGCGTCCCCGACACCTCGCCCTGGAGCTCCCGGGCTCGGCCCAACAACGCGCCCGCAGCGGCCAGCACCGCCTCGGCTTCGGGCAGCAAACGCTCGCCCGTGCGGGTGAGCATGATGCGCCCCGGTCGGCGGTCAAACAGCGCCACACCCAGCTGCTCCTCCAGCGCCTTGATCTGGCCGGTCACGGCGGGCTGGGTCACGTGCAAGGCCTCGGCCGCACGTGTCAAATGGCCGAGCTTGGCCACCGTGACAAAAGCGCGCAGCTGGTAAATTTCCACAGCGGGGACTTATCTCTTCGAGACTTGCTACTTCGCTACTTAATGCGTAAGAAAGCGCACTTGCGTGGACTCCACGCCGAGCCGCACCTCGGCGCCCGGCGGGAACAGGGACAAGCCCGCGTAATGCGCCTGGTTGGCCACCACCACCACCTCACCCACACGAACCCGGTAGCGCGACGATTCACCCAGAAACTCCGAACTCTCGACGCGGCCATCGAGCCAGATGCGGGACGCATCCGTGTCTTCATCACGCACACGGATGTGCACGGTGTGTGGCCGAAAAGCCATGGTCGCCGGACCGACGCTGGGTGTCTCGTGGGTGCGCGGCAGCACCATGGTGCCCACGCCATCGGCTTGGAAAGTCATGGTCTCGCCGTTGACCTGCGTAACTTTGCCGTCCACCAAATTGGCCGTACCGACAAAGCCGGCCACAAAGCGGTTGACAGGATAGTCAAACAACGCAACCGCCTGGCCTACTTGCTGCAGCACGCCCTTGTCCAGGACGGCCATACGGTCGGCTGTGGTCATGGCCTCTTCCTGGTCATGTGTGACAAAAACCGTG
>JAYVXE010000277.1:0-15658 GCA_043785395.1 Burkholderiaceae bacterium
CTTCTTGCTTCAGGCGCTGTCGTGTTTCTGTCTGCAGGTCTCCTGGTAATACGGGTGTCTTACCTGCATGCCAGGCCCCAAAGAGGGCGCAGGCAAAAGTATAGCTATTGTTGAAATACAAGGCCCAGCGTGTACCGGGCGCAGCCTTGAAGGCTGCTTGCCAGTCGATAATATCGGATAAAAATTGAGCGCGATCAATGTCGGCCTCTGCGCACCGTGCGATGGGACGCGCTGGGAGGCCGGGTTGTGCGGCAATGTTGGCCAGGCTTAATAAATTAAACATTGCAGCCATCGAGTGTTCGTGCTTTGACGAAGCGACGTACCAACCACTCAAGGCCGTAGACCAAGCCGGTCAGCAAATAGCTGATTACGCCAGTATAAAGTGCCCAAGTGGCCTGGCTGGCCCACATGGCGGTGCCGAAGGCAATGCCGCCATTGAGGGCGAAGAAAATGACCCAGAGCCATGTGACTTTGCGCGTATAAATAACACCTTGCGGTGAAAGATTATGGTCTTGCAAACGCGCGAAACGCTCCGCCATACTCGGTGGATAACGCAGGCTCATTAAAAATAATGACATTAAAGTAAAATTCACCAAAACAGGGTAGATTTTTAATGGCAGTAGGCTGTGGCTGACCATGCTCAGGGCTGCCAGCAGTAGCGCGCCGCTGGCTGCAATGGTCAACCATTTTTTTTGCGAGGTCAGCATGCGGGATAGACCTGTGACAACCAAAACCAGTGCCAGGTGTTGGGGTTTGAGGTAATCCGAGCCAAAATAAATGGTTACCGGGTAGGCAAGTGTTATCAAAATCACCAAGGCATTGACTGCACGGCGCATTAACTTGGACTTTCCTCGTTGAGCAGCAGAGATATGGCGTTGACAATGTCTTGGACGGTGCGGACTGATTTGAAAATTTCAGGCTGCAAGCGTTTGCCAACCAGCGGCTTCAGCTGTACGATTAAATCAATGGCATCAATGCTGTCAATATCCAGATCTTCGTAGAGTCTTGCCTCGGCGGTGATCTGCTCGGAGGGTGTGTCAAAAGTTTCTACGAGGATTGATTTTATTTTAGAAAAAATTTGATCTTCAGTCATGGCCAATTCAGTCTTTGGTTTGTTGGTATGTGGTTACAAAATTAACCAAGGCGGTGACGCTGAAAAAATGTGACCGTGTTGTTTCTGCATTGCTTGCCATGCTGACGCCATACTTTTTTTGCAAGGCCAGGCCCAGTTCCAAGGCGTCAATCGAGTCGAGCCCCAGGCCTTCGATGAACAGTGGTGCATCCGGACTGATGTCGGTCGGGTGAATATTTTCCAGGGACAGCGATGAGATAATAAGTTCTTTGATCTCGTGTTCGAGTTGTTCAGGTGTTTGCATGTTGTGTCTTGGTGGTGAAATAAGATGTGAGATGGTCGGTGAGTTGACGAACTGCCAATGTTGGTGCGATGCCTCGGTACATGCTCTCGATATTTATATCATCATGTACTTCTATGTCGTAGTGCATGGGGCGGGACGGTACGTGGTACCAGGGATCCCCTTTGGCCAAGGTTGGGGGATTGCATCGAATGGTGACGGGTGTAATATTAATTTCGCCGCGTACTGCAATATTGGCGGCCCCCCGTTGCAGGTTAATAATTCCATTTTTTGGGGTTCGTGTCCCTTCTGGGAATATGACGAAGTTGTTTCCCTTGTGGATCGATTTGATGGCCGCATCAATGAAGTCTTGGCCTGAGTCGTTGCATATAAATTCTGCTGCTTTGACCGGGCCGTGGGTGAAAGTGTTGCGCCGCAGAGCGCTTTTTACAACGCCGTCTGGTTGTTTTATGAGCGACATTAAAAAAACCACATCGATCAAGGATGGATGATTGGCTATTATTAAAAGTCCATTTCTTTTGAGTTTTTCTGGGTTATGGATTTTGTAGGTTAATATCCCTAAAAGCCACATCAGTTGGATGAAGCTATAGAACGATATTTGGATGATGGTTTTTGCAATTCGCCCTTGTTTGTTTTTTGGAAAAAAACATAAAAGTGGGAAAATAAAAATCCGAAGAAAAAGTCCGCCAAGGCCAAAAGCGGCAAAACAAAATCCAGTGGCCAAGATGCGCCAGAGTCGGTTCAATGTTTTAAGCATGTTTTTTCCATTCCCAGTGGGTCGGGCCGGACGTGTCATCGAGCGTTGTGTCATGGCTTAAGAAAAAACGCATGAGCTCAAGGCCGGGTGGGAGTTTTATGGTTGTTGGCAGGCCTGCAGGTGGTGGGATTTTGGCATTTTTAATGCTGAGTTCGATGCGTGCTTCGGTACCGATTGGCCGGGTGATACGCCAGGCCCATGCATAGTTTGCAGACGGTCCATCTGCGAATTGCTGGTAATCTGGCGCCAGGGTCTGCTCGTACATGACAAGCAAAACTTCTGGGGCTCCGTCCTGCAGTAGGCCGAGCGCTTCGACCAAGGCTGCGATCGGTGTTCTCGCCCCGGCGGATAAAGCGATGTAGTTGGATTTATCGGCTTGTGCTATAGAAAATAAAGCGCCGATCGCATTGTGTACAGAGATGCTAAAGCCGGTCGGCGACATGGGCTCTCCATGGCTTAGCTTTCCGAGTAAGTCGAGTGACAGTCGGTTGTCCCCGTAGCGCGATGCAAAAATGACCGGTGTTGCGCTTGGGCGCTCACCGCACCAACAGGCAACCTGCACGGCCATGCGGCCAATTAAATGCAGGCGTCGACGCTCCCGGGCGGGTATTTCCGGTAATTCTGGAGGCGTATCTCCGTCTGGAAGAAAAGGGCGGTGTGCCCATTCTTCCCAGGCTTTTGCAGTGCGCAGTTGTGGCGAAAATGCAGCCCAGTGCTGGATTGAAAATGAATGGCTCACGGATCTGGAGATAATAATATTCGATGGGTAGGTTTTTTTGTGCCGAAGTTTTGGCGTCGGATTTTAAATAGGGCTGGGTGAGGGCTTTGCTCCAGCTTCTTATTTTTTTGGGACGTGCGGGCTGTTAATTGTGTGGCTGTTTGTCTCTTTGGGATGCGCGCTCTGCGGCGGCTGCGTTGCGAATTGTAAACTTTTAGATCTTTCCGGGGCCGGGTATCTCTCGGCGTGTTGGTCGCTGGCAGTGGGTTTTCAGGTCTGAAATGGAAGGATTCGTGCACAAATGCAAGGATGGCGCTTCCTGCAACCGGCCTGCCATCTTGCTGACCATGCTTGCACGCAAGATGGGTGGACGTTTTTTGCTATTGTTTTTGCGGCGGTGCTTTCACACTGTGCGACTCCGCGCCAGCGGCGGGTTGCGTGCGAAGTAGCGCTGGATGCCGCGCATCAACGCGTCGGCCAGCTGCACTTGGTAGGCGCTGGTGCGCAGTTTGGCTTCTTCTTCGGGGTTGCTGATGAAGGCTGTCTCGATCAGCACACTGGGGATGTCGGGCGCTTTGAGGACGGCAAAGCCGGCCTGTTCGACGCTGGCTTTGTGCAGCCGGCCGACGTTGCCGATCTCGCCGAGCAGGGCGCTGCCGAGTTTGAGGCTGTCGTTGATCTGGGCGGTGGTGCTCATGTCGAGCAGCATGCGTTGGACGTGGGTGTCGCGTGCTTTGACGTTGAGGCCGCCAATCAGGTCGGCGCTGTTTTCTTTGTTCGCAAGCCAGCGTGCCGCGCTGCTGGAGGCCCCTTTGTGGCTGAGCGCAAAGACACTGGCGCCGCGTGCCGTGGGGACGGTGAAGGCGTCGGCGTGGATGCTGACAAACAGGTCGGCCTGCACGCTGCGGGCTTTTTGTACGCGCACGTGCAGTGGCACGAAGAAGTCGGCGTCGCGTGTGAGGAAGGCGCGCATGGGGCTGCCGTTGATGCTGGCGGCGTTGATGCGTTCGCGCAGCAGGTGGGCGACTTTGAGGACGACGTCTTTTTCGCGTGTGCCGCCGGGGCCGATCGCACCGGGGTCTTCGCCGCCGTGGCCGGGGTCGAGCGCAATGATGATGAGGCGGTCGGTGCGGCGTGCGGCCGGCGCGGGCTCGGTGGGCTTGGCGTTGGGGGGACGCACAGCCACGGTGTTCTTGGGCGCGGTGGGCGCGGTGGGGGCTGTGGGGGCTGTGGCTTGGGCGGCGGGGCGTTCTGGTGTGGGCGGGGCCGGGGTTTTGGTGGGCGTTTGGGTTTGGCGGGCGATGAGGTCGCCCAGGGCGTCGTTGCTTGCTGCGGTGCTTGGCGTGCTTGGCGTGCTTGGCGTGCTTGGTGCGCCCGATGCACTGGCGCTGCCCGGTGGTGGGCTGTTTGCGCTGGCGGCGGCGCTGCGGCTTTGGGCGTCGTCCTTCAGGCGGTCGCTGATCAGGGCTTCGAGGGGGTCGATTTCTTGGGCCGGGTGCAGGTCGAGTACCAGCCGGTTTTGGTAGGCGGCAACCGGCGGCAAGCTGAACACTTGGGGCAGGGCGGCTTGTTTGAGGTCAAGCACCAGGCGAACCACGCCGGGCGCGTTTTGCCCAACCCGAATGCCGGCGATAAAGGGGTCGTCGGCGCGAATTTTGGCGACCAGTTCGCGCAGTGCGGGGTTGAGGTCCAGGCCTTGGATGTCTACCGCCAGTCGGGGTGGGCTGCCGACCAGGTGCTGGCTGGCGCTCAAGGGGGTGTCAGATTCGATCGTGACCCGGGTGTAGTCGGGCGCCGGCCAGACCCGCACGGCAACGATGCTGGCGCCGCGTGCGAGTTGGTGGGCGCCCAGCAGCAGCACCAGGCTGCCGGCTTGAAGCAGTTGGCGGCGTGGCATTGAGCGTGGCTGCGCGGACTCGGGCGCTGACAACGCCGTGGGTTGGGGCAAGGGGCGGGGCGGGCAGGGCGGATTCATGGGCGGGCTTGGATGGCTTGCAGCAGCGTTTGGCCGCACGGGCTGGGAGCGTGGAGTTGAAGGTGGCGGCTGTCATCGGCTTGCAGCGTGATGTGGATGCGCAGGTCGGCCTGTGGCAGCAGCGCGCGTGCGTGCTCGGGCCATTCAACAAGTTTGAGGCCGGGGCTGGCAAAAATGTCGCGGAAACCGGCATCTTCCCATTCACGTGGGTCGTGGAAGCGGTAGAAGTCAAAGTGCCAGATCGGCAGCGCTGTTGGCGGGTTGGCACCGGCGGTGCTGGCGTTGTCATAGGTTTCGACAACTGCGTAGCTTGGGCTTTTGATGCGTCCTGGTACGCCCAGGGCGCGCAGCAGGTGGCGCACGAACGTGGTTTTGCCGGCACCGAGTTCGCCGTGCAGCTCGATGAAGGCATGGCGTAGCGCGGGCAGGGCCGCCAGTGCTGCGGCGAAGGCCTGGGTGTCAGCCTCGTTGCGCCAGCAGAGTGCGCAGCTGGGCCAGGGCTGGCCTGCGGGCTCGCTCGGGGTTGGACAGCTTGTTTTTACAATCGCCGGGGTATGTTTAGCAGCAGTCAACTCTTTCCTCTGGTTCAGCAGTGGGCACGCGAGCTGGGATTTTCCCAAATTGGCGTGGCCGGGGTTGATCTTTCGTCGGCTGAGCCCGGCTTATTGTCGTGGCTAGAGCAGGGTTTTCACGGCGAGATGGCGTATATGGCCAAGCACGGGCTCAAGCGTGCCCGCCCAGCCGAGCTGGTGCCTGGAACGGTCAGCGTCATTACGCTGCGCATGAACTACCTGTCCACCAGCGCCGAGGGCTGGCAAAACGTCGAATTTACGCGTTTGCAGCGTCCAAGCGAGGGCATTGTGTCGCTCTACGCCCGTGGCCGTGATTATCACAAGGTGTTGCGCGCCCGCTTGCAGCAACTCAGCAGCCGGATTGCTGCACACATTGGCCCGTTTGGTCACCGTGTTTTTACCGATTCGGCGCCGGTGCTGGAGGCCGAGTTGGCTGCGCGCAGCGGCCAGGGTTGGCGCGGCAAGCACACCTTGGTGCTGAGCCGCGAGGCCGGGTCGATGTTTTTTCTGGGTGAAATTTACGTGGACCTGGCTTTGCCGCCGACGCCGCCGGTGACGGCGCATTGCGGCAGTTGCCAGGCCTGCATCACGGTTTGCCCAACCCAGGCCATCGTCGCCCCTTACCGGCTGGATGCGCGGCGCTGTATTTCTTACCTGACGATTGAGCATGCCGGGCCGATCCCGTTGGCGCTGCGCCCGCTGATCGGCAACCGTATTTATGGCTGCGATGACTGCCAATTGGTGTGTCCGTGGAATCGGTTTGCGCAGCGCAATGCCTTGCCCGATTTTGATCCCCGTGGCGGCTTGGTCGGGGCCCAGTTGCTGCACCTGTGGGCTTGGAGCGAGGCTGAGTTTTTGCAGCGCACCGAGGGCAGCCCGATTCGCCGTATCGGGCATGAGCGCTGGCTGCGCAATGTGGCGGTGGCGCTGGGCAATGCGCTGCGGGCGGGTACGCAGCCGGCGCTGCCGGCGCAGCAGTGGCAATTACGCCAGGCTTTGCACGCCAGGCTGGACGATCCGAGTGCGCTGGTGCGCGAGCATGTGGCGTGGGCTTTGCTGGCTGATGCCGAAGTCGCTGACTGACAGACTTCTAGCGCAGCACACCCAGGCCGAGTGTCAGGCTCAGCACGCCGAGCAGGGTTGACAGCGTGACCAGGGCTGCCACATAGGCGCTGTTGTAGCCCATGTTGGCGGCCAGCACGTAGCAGGTGGAGGCGGTGGGCAGGGCGGAGAAGGCCAGCAGGATGGTGCTTTGGGTGGCGTCGAGCTGGAACAGCCGGGCCAGCGCAAAGGCCACCAGCGGCAGCACCAGATGGCGGATGGACAGCAGCGCCAGTGCCAGTGTTTTACCGTGGGCGAGGCTGCCCAGTTGCAGGCCGGCGCCGGCCGCCATCAGTCCGAGTGCGAGCGAGGCAGTGCCGATGCGGGTGACCGTGGGCTCGATCCAGAGCGGCAGTGACAGGCCGAGCAGGTTGGCCAGCAGCCCGCTGCAGGTGGCGATGATCAGTGGGTTGCGCAGCAGCTCGCGCACCAAGCCGCGCTGGGCGTGGCGTGCCATCGGCCACACGGCGGCGACGTTGAACATGGGCACGCAAATGCCAATCAGCACAGCAATCAGTTGCAGCCCCAGCGGCCCGGCCAGGCGTTCGGCCAGTGCCAGTGCAATAAAAGAGTTGAAGCGAAACGCTATTTGGGCGCTGGCGGCGTGGTCGCTGCGGTTGATTTTGGCGCCGAGCCAGGGCCAGTGCGGCAGCGAGTAGGACAGGGCGATGGCCACCAGGCCGGTCAGCACGCCAGCCATGATCAGGCTGGAGGCGGCGCCCAGGTCCAGCGGCGTGCGCAGGATGGACTGGAACAGCAGTACCGGGAATAAAAAATAGTAGACCAGGCGTTCGACCTGTTGCCAGACGCTGCGGTCGAGGGCTGTGTAGCGGCAGACCAAGTAGCCGCAAAGGATGAGCGAGAAGTCGGGGAAAAGCAGTTGCGCGTAGTTCACTGGGCGAGAATAGCAGCTCCTGCTGGCGCTGGACGCTGTGGTCGACGCGGGGCGTTTAGGATGCGCGCTGGTGCTGAGTTGGCTTGAAATTGCCCAATTTTCAGCCCAGTTTTTAGCCAGGTTTTTATGTTGATACACAAAGGGGTTTTTACTATGGCACGAGCATTTCGTTTCGCCTCCGCCGTCCTGGCTGCGGTGGCCAGTTTGGCGGCAGCCAATGCGCTGGCACAAAATTACCCGAACAAGGTCGTCAAGCTGGTCGTGCCATTTGCACCCGGCGGCACCACGGATGTGATTGCACGGGTGATTGCCGAGCCGCTGGGCCGGGCGCTGGGGCAGATTGTGGTGGTCGAAAACAAGGCCGGTGCGGGCGGCATCATTGGTGCCAACGAGATTGCCCGGGCCGCGCCCGATGGCTATGCGCTGGGCATTACGACGGTCTCCAGCACCGCCACCAACCCGGCCATCAACCCCAAGGTGCCGTACCACCCGTTGACCGATTTCACCCCGATCATCAATATTGCGGCCACCCCCAACATCATTGCGGTACACCCCAGTTTCCCGGCCAAGGACTATCCCAGCTTTGTGGCGGAGCTGAAGAAGGTGCCGGGCCAGTACGCCTACGCCTCTTCGGGCACGGGCGGCATTGGCCATTTGCAGATGGAGCTGTACAAGACCTTGAGCCAGACGTCGATCAGCCACGTTCCCTACCGTGGCGCTGGCCCGGCGTTGAACGACACGGTGGCGGGCCAGGTGCCGATTATTTTTGACAATCTGCCCTCGGCCCTGCCCTTTATCCTGCAAAACCGCTTGGTCGCCATTGCGGTTGCCGCGCCCCAGCGGGTGGCGGCCTTGCCGAATGTGCCAACCTTCAAGGAGCTTGGTTTGGAGCCGGTCAACCGCATGGCGTACTACGGCATTTCCGGCCCCAAGGGCTTGCCGCAGGAGGTGGTGGACAAGGTCAATGCCGGGGTGCGCAAGGCCTTGGAAGACCCTGCGGTGCGCAAGCGGATTGAAGACACCGGATCGCTGATTGTGGCGAACACGCCGGCTGAATTTGCCGAGCAGATCCGCCAGGAGTACCAGACCTATAAAAAGGTGGTCGAGCAACAAAAGCTGGTGCTGGATTAAGTTTCCATGCCCCTAAGTCTCTAAACCCCTGCGTTGCTTGAGGCCGCCCGGCGCGACGGGCGGCTATTTTTTGCCTGTGCCATGCCATCCTCCAGCCCGCCGTGTATTGACCACTTTATCGACGCCTTGTGGCTCGAAGACGGGCTCTCCGTCAATACCTTGGCCGCCTACCGGCGCGACCTGACGCTGTACGCGCAGTGGCTGGCGCAGCAGGGCTTGGCGCTGAACGACAGCACGCCGGCGCAGCTCAACGGCTATTTTGCAGCGCAGCATGCGCAAACCCGGGCCAGCTCGGCCAACCGGCGTCTGAGCGTGTTTCGGCGCTATTTTCACTGGGCGCAGCGCGAGGGCTTGCTGGCGGCAGACCCCACGCTGGGGCTGCTGGCCGCCAAGCAGGCGCTGCGCCTGCCGCAGAGCCTGAGCGAGGCGCAGGTGGAGGCTTTGCTGCAAGCGCCGCAGGTGGATGTGCCGCTGGGCCTGCGCGACCGCACCATGCTGGAGTTGCTCTATGCCAGCGGCCTGCGGGTGAGCGAGCTGGTGGGCTTGAGCCTGCTCGACCTGAGCCTCAACGACGGCGTGCTCCGGGTGCAGGGCAAGGGCACAAAAGAGCGGCTGGTACCGTTTGGCGAGCTGGCACGGGAGTGGCTGGAGCGCTACTTGCGCGAGGGGCGGGAGGCTATTTTGCAAGGCCAGCAAAGCCGTGATTTGTTTGTCACGGCGCGCGGCCAGCGCATGACGCGGGTGATGTTTTGGTACATCGTCAAAAAGCAGGCGCAGGCCGCAGGCATTACCGCGCCGCTGTCGCCGCATACGCTGCGCCACGCCTTTGCCACGCATTTGCTCAACCACGGCGCGGATTTGCGCGCCGTGCAGTTGCTGCTCGGCCACGCCGACATCTCGACGACCACGATCTACACCCACGTTGCGCGCGAGCGGCTCAAGGCTTTGCACGCCACACACCATCCGCGTGGATGATTTGTATAGCTGCTTACGCTTGATTATATTGATTTTCAATATCTATTGATGTTGAAATGTATTGTATAAAAGCGTTAGCAGCTATTAACTTTCATGCATGGGCCAAGCACCACCGAGCGATGAAACCGCGCCGCGAGACGAGCGCGCCGCTTCCAGTGCACCCGTGGATCTGGCTCCGCCAGGCCACTGGGTGCGCCCCCTTGAGGGGGGAGCGCCGCAGGCGCTACGGGGGTGGGCTAAGTTCACCAGGCCACTGGGTGCGCCCCCTTGAGGGGGGAGCGCCGCAGGCGCGACAGGGGTGGGCTAAGTTAAATGACGTAATGGGCCGTGGATTGCGTCCGCCATGGCCTGTTGCCCGCTGCCGGTTGGTCTACCATGCGCTGCCTGGATTTTTCAACCCACAGGACTTACGCAAAACCGCCCTGGCGTCGTTCTTTTCCCTGGCCGTACTGCTTGTACTGTCTGCGGGAAAATGCCTAGCCAGAACAGTTTTGCGTAAGTCCTCAACCTACAGGAGACAACACATGGCGATTTACCAACTCGACGGCATCGCGCCCCGCATCGCGGCCAGCGCCTGGGTGGCCGACAGTGCGCAGGTGATTGGCGATGTCGAACTCGGCGCCGACAGCAGCATTTGGTTTGGCTGCGTGCTGCGCGGCGACAGCGCCAGCCTGACGCTGGGGCGGGGCAGCAACATCCAAGACGGCAGCGTGCTGCACGCCGATGTTGGCCAGCCCCTGGTGGTGGGCGAGCATGTCACCGTCGGCCACAAGGTGATGCTGCACGGCTGCACCATTGGCGACGAATCGCTGATCGGCATTGGCGCCGTCGTGCTGAACGGAGCGCGCATTGGCAAACACTGCCTGGTGGGGGCGGGCGCTTTGGTGACCGAGGGCAAGGAGTTTCCCGACGGCAGCATGCTGGTGGGCAGTCCGGCCAAAGTGGTGCGCCAGCTCACACCGGCGCAAATCGAACATTTAAAACGCAGCGCCCAGCACTACATAGAGAATGCACGGCGCTTTAGGGCCGGGCTTTTGCGCCTGGGCTGAGCCGTGCGGCTGGCATGGTTGGCGCGGTCGCCGTGCCAAGCCGGTCTTGCTGGCGTAAGTTCTTATTTATTTTGAAGGTTTTTTTGCGTGTCTGAGCTTCATAAATTTCTCTTTGACGGCCTGCCGGTGCGCGGCATGGTGGTGCGGTTGACCGACGCCTGGCTCGAAATCCTGGCCCGCCGCAGCGCCAACAGCGCAACCGGTGCCTATCCGCCGCCGGTGCAAGCCTTGCTGGGCGAAATGGCGGCAGCGGCGGTGCTGATGCAGGCCAACATCAAGTTTGACGGCGCACTGGTGTTGCAGATATTTGGTGCTGGGCCGGTCAAACTCGCCGTGGCCGAAGTGCAGCCCGAGCTGGGGCTGCGCGCGACGGCAACGCTGGTGGGCGAGGTGCCGGTGCCGGCGAGCTTGGGCCAGATGGTCAATGTGGGCCAGCAGGGCCGCTGCGCCATCACGCTGGAGCCGCGCCGCAAGCTGCCGGGCCAGCAGTCCTACCAAGGCGTGGTGCCGCTGCAAGCCGGGCCGGGTGAATCTTTTGCGTCGCTCAGCGCGGTGCTGGAGCACTACATGCTGCAAAGCGAGCAACTGCACACCACGCTGGTGCTGGCCGCCAATGACCAGGTCGCCGCCGGTCTGCTGATCCAGCGCATGCCGCGCCAAGGCAGTGCCAATTTGGCCGGCCAAAACGCTGCGTCAGATCCTGCCGACAGCGCCGACAGCGCAGAGGACGGGCACGAAGACTACCAACGGATTGCTATCTTGGCCGCCAGCCTGCAACGCGAAGAGCTGTTGACGCTGGATGTTGAGACCATTTTGCGGCGCTTGTTTTGGCAGGAAAAGCTGCTGCGCTTCACCCCGCAAGACGGTGCAGATGGCGGCGCAGATGGCGGCGCAAGCCCGCATTTCGCCTGCAACTGCAGCCGCGAGCGGGTGGAGAAAATGGTCCGTGGCCTGGGCTCGGAAGAGGCCGACTCCATCGTTGCCGAGCGCGGCAAGATCGAGGTTGGCTGCGAGTTCTGCGGCATGCAATACCGCTTTGATGCCATCGACGTGGCCCAGATTTTTGGCGCCAGCAGCGCAGCTACGCTGCCCACCGGGCCGGCCCTGCATTGAGGGCGAAGCTTGCGCAGTCAGCGCAGCAGGCGGCGAAACAGTTGGAGTTCACAGCCGGGGTCAGAGCATTTTTCGCAGGCCCAGGCTGTGGCGCTTTGATTTTTTGAATCAAATTGGCCTGATACGCTTGCTGAATAAGCGGTATAAGCTATCAAATGTATAGCATTCAAAGCCTTGTTCAGTCTTGCTTCACCGTGGCCGTAGATGACGCTGTAGCCGATGCCGGCCCGCTCCAAGGCGGCGCGCAGCCTTTGATCGACGGCCCGCTGCACAGGGGGGCCGCTGCGTTGCAGGCCGTCGGCCACCCAGGGCAGATCAAGCCCGGTGAGCAGCGTCAAATCGTAGTGGCGCTGGTGCGCCAAGGCGAACGGGTACAGCGAGCTGTCGCCAAACAAGACATCGCTGTAGACCGCCACCATCAGCGGCGTGGTGTCGGCAATGCACCAGCGGGCGTGGCTGGCCTGCGCCAGGCTGCGCGCCTGCGCCTGGGCAATGCCGCGTTGCTCGCCCTGCTGCGGTGTTCGCCCGGCCGCCGCGCACCAGCCGCGCAGCACTTCTGGCAGCACGACGGCACTCGCACCCTGGGCCTGAAAATGCGCAGCAAGCTGGGCCGCCAAGGTGGTTTTACCGCTGCTCTCGGCGCCGAGCAGGGCGATGCGGGTGCTAGGGGTGCTGGAGCTCATGTTGCGGGCCGCACTGCCCGGCGTTGCCAGCTGCGCCAGCCAAGGGCGCTGAGCACGGCAAAGAAGGCATAGAGCAGCATCGTCAGCCACAGGTTTTTGTAGGCAAACAGCGCCACACTGAAAAGGTTGACCAGCAGCCAGACCAGCCAGTTTTCTATGTATTTGCGCCCCAGCAGGTATTGGCCAACCAGGCTGGCAGCGCTGACAAAGGCATCCGGCCACGGCACGTCGGAGTCGGTGAAGTGCTGCAAAAACAGGGCAATGGCTGGCCACAAGAGTGCGACGGCGGCCAGTGCAGCGTAGCGCGCTGGCCGGCTGAGCCAGGCCACGCGCAGGCGCTGCGCGGCGCGTCGGCCCCGAAGCCATTGCCACCAGCCCCAGAGTGCGAGGACGGCAAAGAAGATTTGCAGCATGGCCTCGGCATAGAGCTTGCTGCGCCAAAAAAGCGCCCAGTAGAGCAGCGAGCTGGTGATGGCCAGTGGCCAGGCCCAATGGATTTCGCGCATATTGCAGCCCACCATGGCCAGCGCGAGCACGCAGGCCAGCAGCTCAAGCCAGCTTGCTGGCGAGCCCCAGAGCGTGAAGGCCGGGCTGAGCAAGAGCTCCATGCGGGTTTGGGGAGCGGCGCTGTTCAGCGCGGCACGATTTGCACGTAAATCTCGTTGCGCCGCACCATGCCGAGTTCGTTGCGGGCTTTTTCCTCGACCATCTCCATGCCTTCCTTCAGGTCGCTGACCTCCGAGCTGAGCTGGTCGTTGACAAGTTCGGCCTGGGTGTTGTTGGCGTCTTGCAGGTTGATCTTGTGCCGCATCTCGGCCACATGGGTGATGCTGCCACGGCCATACCAAAGTTGGCTGTGCAAGATGGCCAGCAGTGCAATCAGCAGCAGGGAAACAAGGCGTGCAGACATGGTTCTTTAAGGGGAGTGAACGGTGACACCATGGCTGGTGAAACACGCCGCGTGAGGCGCGCGTGTCTTTACCAGGGCAGCCGTGGAACTGGCTCTGCCAGGCCACTGGGTGCGCCCCCTTGAGGGGGAAAGCGCCAACGGCGCTTCGGGGGTGTTCCACATAAATTTAGCGCAGGTTGTAGAACGCCGCGCGGCCTGGGTAGCTGGCGACTTCGCCCAGGTCTTCCTCGATGCGCAGCAGCTGGTTGTACTTGGCGGTACGGTCGCTGCGGCTTAAAGATCCGGTCTTGATCTGGCCGGCGTTGGTGCCCACGGCAATGTCGGCAATGGTGGCGTCCTCGGTCTCGCCCGAGCGGTGGCTGATGACGGCGGTGTAGCCGGCCCGTTTGGCCATCTCGATGGCGGCAAAGGTCTCGGTCAAGGTGCCAATTTGGTTGATCTTGATCAGGATCGAGTTGGCAATGCCTTTGTCGATGCCTTCTTTGAAAATCTTGGTGTTGGTGACAAACAAATCATCGCCCACCAGTTGCACCGTCTTGCCCAGGCGCTCGCTCAGGTGCTTCCAGCCGTCCCAGTCGCCTTCGGCCATGCCGTCTTCGATGCTGATGATGGGGTATTTTTCAACCCAGTTGGCCATCATGCTGGTCCATTCTTCGGCGCTCAGTGACAGGCCTTCACCGGCAATCACGTATTTGCCGTCTTTGTAGAACTCGCTGGCCGCGCAGTCCAGGCCCAGCGCAATCTGTTCACCGGCGACAAAACCGGCCTTGTCGATGGCCTCCAGGATCAGCTGGATGGCCGCCTCGTGGTTGGCGACATTGGGGGCAAAACCACCTTCGTCACCCACTGCCGTGCTCATGCCACGGTCATGGATAATTTTCTTCAGGGCGTGGAATACCTCGGCACCGTAACGCACGGCTTCGCGAAAGCTGGGCGCGCCCACCGGGATGATCATGAACTCTTGGATATCGAGCGTGTTGTTGGCGTGCGCGCCGCCATTGATCACGTTCATCATCGGCACCGGCAATTGCATGCCGCCCATGCCGCCAAAGTAGCGGTACAGCGGCAGGCCAGATTCTTCTGCCGCAGCCCGCGCCACCGCCATCGAGACAGCCAAGAGCGCGTTGGCGCCCAAACGCGACTTGTTGTCGGTGCCGTCAAGGTCGATCAGCGTGCGGTCTAAAAAGGCCTGCTCGCAGGCGTCGAGCCCGAGTACGGCTTCGGCAATTTCGGTGTTGATGTGCTCGACTGCGCGCAAGACGCCCCGGCCCAGGTAGCGCTTCGGGTCGCCGTCGCGCAGCTCAACCGCCTCGCGCGAGCCGGTCGACGCGCCCGACGGAACCGCTGCGCGGCCCATCACGCCGGATTCCAGCAGAACGTCGCATTCAACCGTGGGATTGCCCCGGCTGTCGAGGATTTCACGGCCTACGATGTCTACGATTGCACTCATGTCTAGTCCTTTATCAGATCAAAAAATTCAAATGCCTTCGGCCAGCACCATGCGCATTACACCCGCGCCTTCGCGCAGGCTGCGCGCGTGGGTATAGGTTTCGCTCTGGTAGAAGGCGCGTGCCTGGGCCATGCTGGCAAAGCCGAGCAGCACAAGTCGGGTCGGCGCCCAGTCGCCTTCGAGCACTTCGATGGCGCCGCCTCGCACCAGAACATCGGCTTGGTGCTCTTGCATGGCACGCGTGCTCCATTCACGGTACTGGGCCATTTGCGCGGGGTTGGTGACGGTGACATCGGCGATCACGTAGGCTTTGGTCATGGGCAGGGGTCTCCTGTGGAGTCGGTAGGTTCAGAGGGAGTAAGTGGCTGCTGGGTCAGCAAAGTGCCTGCAAACCGAAGTAAGTCATTCAACTGGTGGGTGATGATGTATTCAACAATGTGCATGTCTATTGCTTCATATTGGTGCACAGCGATGTTGCGAAAACCAACCATGTGTTGGAGCGTTTCTGCCAGCTCAGTGGGCAACACGCCGCGTTCCTGGAGCAGGGCAAAGCCTTCTTTGGCACTGCGCGGCAGGCCCCATTTTTCACTGGTGATGCGCATATTAGCCATATCGATGGCCAGTTCGCAGGCGCGTTGAATATTCAGGATGGCGGCATCCTGGCGCGAGTGGTCGCTCAAAAAGTCTGTCGCCAGTGCATATTCTTCACGGGCACGTTCAACACAGCGGCGTATGCGTGCCGCTTTTTGGGCCAAGGCATCGGTGAGGGCGTTGGGTTGGCTCATGTGTTTAGCAGGTCGTGTGCCAGTTGCGTCATCATGGGCTGGCGCCAGCGCTGGATGTTTTGGTATTCGCTGTAGACAAAGGCGTTGTACAGCTCGGTGGCCACCGGATCCGTGGCAAACAGCAGTTGCCCAGTGTCGAGCACCTGGAACTGCATGACGGTGGGCAGGCGG
>JAYVXE010000278.1:0-5075 GCA_043785395.1 Burkholderiaceae bacterium
GATCAGCGCGGCCATGCTGCGCTTGAGGGTCGGCAGGGCAAAAGCCGCCAAAGTCGCCAATGCGGGCAGGCCAAGCAGCAGCGCACGGTCATGCGGCAGCGTCAGCAGCGTGGCCGCCAGCGCCACCACACTGAACCACAGCGGCAGCAGCAAATGGCGCTGCGGCTTGCGGCTGGCCCATTGGTGGCGCCAGCGCCACAGCGTCCAGAGCGCCAACGGCCAAGCGGGCCAGGTAAACCACAGCAGCAAGCGGCCCAGACTGGCCCACTCATTGCGCGGCAGCGACCAGCGCCAGCGCCACAGACCCAGCTGCCAGGCCAGCACGGCGGCCACCAGCAGCGCCACCAGCACCAGCACCGCCCAGCGGCGGCTGCGCTGGCGCGGCGCGGCCAGCGGCTCGCTCTGCGCCTCCAGCGCGGCCAGCAGCGCACCGCCCAGGCCAAACAACAACGCCAGCGTCGGCGCACCACTGAGCACCAAGCCGAGCAGCCCGGCCAGCAAGGCCAGGCGCGGCGTCCAGCGGCGGTAGGGGGCAGCGGCCAAGGCATAAAAAGTCAGCGTGGCGCAGCAAAGCTGGGTCAGGTAGGCCGTCACTTCATGCGCCAACTGCGCCAGCCCGAGGCAGGCAATCAGCGCCAGCAGTCCGGCGTCGGCCATGGCACGTGCATAGTCGGCGGGGCGCGCCTCACCGCCAAACGCAAATGCCACCGGCTGCGCACCGGGGCTGCTGGCCAAGTGGTAGACCGCCGACCAGGTCGCCGCCAAGGTCAGCACCAGCAACAGGACAAACGGCAAGCGCGCCGCCAGCTCGGGCGCCATCCACGCGGGCGCGCCTTGCAGCGCCAAGGCGCCCAGCCAATACGGCAGCAAACCGTCGGTTTTGGGCGCCAAGCCGAGCAGCAGCGGCTGGCCCCAGTCGGTCAGGCCACGGGCCAGCGCCAGCATGTAGCCAAAGGCGCTGACATCGTCGTTCTTCCAGGCCGTGCGGCCCACAAAGCCGGGCACCACATACAGCAGGCACAGCAGCAGCAAGGCCAGACGTGGCAGTGGCCGTACGGCATTTTGGGCAACGATGGCGGGGCTGGGATTGGTCACGCGGGATGGATAAAAAGAGGAGGGAAGACGACAGCAAAAGCCAAGCCCAGGCTTCGCTGCAACCAGCGCAGGCCGAAAGGCCGAGGCGCTGGCGATACTGGCGGTGCTGGCAACACTGGCAAGCGCCTGGCAAGGGCAAATTCACGGCAGTCCATGGCCGAGGCGCGGGGCAGAGAAGGACGGCGGTTCATGGCAAAAACTGGTGGCTCGGCATAAAATAAATTTAATTTTATAGCAGCTACCGCTTGTATTTAAACGATTTCAAGGCTTTAAAGCTTGAAAACGATATAAAACAAGCGTCATAAGCTATCAAAATGATTTTTCACCTCCAACGAGATATTTTGGGCCTGCGCCCGTCTTTGTCATGCAAAAAAGGCAGCGCGGTAAACCCGGGCTGCCCTTGGTGGCGACTGCGTGCAGCACGTGGCTGCCACAGCGGCGCAATTACTTGGCGGCAGTTTTGCCGAAGCGATTGCGGAATTTCTCGACCCGACCACCCATGTTGTCGACCGACTTTTGCGTGCCGGTATAAAACGGATGCGACTCGCTAGAGGTATCGAGCTTGTACAAAGGCAGCTCACGGCCATCTTCGGTCTTGCCCATTTCCTTGGTGTTGGCGCAGGAGCGGGTGACGAACTTGAAACCGTTGGAGAGGTCCACGAACAAAATTTCGCGGTAGTTGGGGTGAATGCCTTCTTTCATGTCAATCTTTCTGGAGAGGTCGGTGCGAAAGCCACAGACTCTGCGCAGGGCACTGATTTGCCGCCACGGTTCTGCACTTTTCGCTAAAGCCTTCGATTATTCCACAAATTGAGGCCGCCCAAGCAAGCCGCACTACAACACCCGCCCCGGATTCATGGTCCCCTGCGGGTCCAGCGCCTGCTTGATGGCGCGCATCAAGCCGAGCGCAACCGGCGATTTGTAGCGCACAAGTTGTTCGCGCTTAAGCTCGCCAATGCCGTGCTCAGCCGAGATCGAGCCGCCAAACTGGGCCACCGCGTCGTAGACGATGCTGTTCACTCCTCGCTCATGGTCGCGCAAAAAGTCGCCCGCCGCAGTCCCCGCCGGAGCCTGGATGTTGTAGTGCAGATTGCCATCACCGAGGTGGCCAAAGTTGACGCTGCGCACGCCGGGAAAGGTCGCCGCCAGCAGTGCGTCGGTGTGCTGCACAAAGGCCGGGATGCGCGATACAGCAACCGCAATGTCGTGCTTGATGTTCAGCCCCTCGGCCGCTTGCGCCAACGTGATGCTCTCGCGTATCTGCCAAAGCTGGCGGGCCTGCGCCAGGCTGTCGGCCACCACAGCATTGCAGACCAGGCCCTGCGCCAGCGCCGCCTCCAGCAACAGCTCGCACTGGGCACGGGCCTGCGCCTCGGGCCGGCTGTCGGCCTGCTCCAGCAAGACGCACCAAGAAGCCTCACGCCACAGCGGCACGCGCAACTGCGGAAAATGCCGCTCAACAAGGCCCAGCGCGTACTGGCCCATCACCTCAAAGCCGGTCAAACCAGCCCCCAAATGCTGCTGCGCCAAACCGAGCAAGGCCACCGCCGCCTCCAGCGTGGGCACGGCGGCCCAGGCGGTAAGCTCGGCGGCAGGCTGGGGGTAGAGCTTCAGCGTAGCCGCCGTGATGACGCCGAGCGTGCCCTCGCTGCCAATGAAAAGATCGCGCAGGTCGTAGCCGGTGTTGTCCTTGCGCAGGCCGCCCAAGCCGTCCCAGACCTCGCCTTGCGCAGTCACCACCTCCAGCCCCAAACACAACTCGCGTGCATTGCCATAGCGCAGCACCTGGGTGCCGCCAGCGTTGGTGGCCAGGTTGCCGCCAATGCTGCAACTGCCCTCAGAGCCCAGGCTCAAGGGGAACAACAAACCCGCCTGCGCTGCCGCCTCCTGCACATTTTTCAGCACGCAACCAGCCTCCACCGTGATGCTGAGGTTGGCAGCATCAATCTCCCGCACGCGCTGCAAGCGCTGCAAGCTGAGCACAATCTGCGTGCCGCTGGCGTTCGGGATGGAGCCCAGCACCAAGCCGGTATTCCCACCCTGCGGCACCACGCTGGCACCGGCTGCGCCACAAGCGCGCACCACGGCAGCAAGCTGCGCCGTGTCACCGGGGCGCACCACCGCCAACGCCGTGCCGCGCACGCGTTGGCGCCAGTCCTGCTCCCAGGCGCTAAGGTCGCTGGCCGGGTGCTCCAGCACATGCTGCGGCCCCACCAGCGTGCGCAAGGTTTGCAAAAGACTGTTCATCGTGGAGGCTCGATGCCAGCGCCGTCCAGACCACCGGCCAGCTGCGCTTTGGCGTTGCGCAGCCGCTGGCGCACATGCAAAGCGCAGGCACCAAACAGCGTCAGGCACAGCAGCACCTGCAGCAGCGCCAAGCCCTGGCCTGGTTGCGGCTCAGCCCAAGCGCGCACCACGCCCTCGGTGAAATAAAGCCAAACCATCAGACTGACCCAGCGGTAGGTGTACATGCGGTTTTTCAGCAGGCCGATCAACGGCAAGCACAGCGGCAAAGCCTTGAGCACCAGCCACGAGCCACCAGGGCGCAGCGGTGCCAACCAAAGCTCCCAGGCCAGGCTCAAAACAATCAGCCCGAGCAGGCTGCCCACAGCCAGCCAGCGGGTCAAGGGCACAGTTTGGTAGTTCATTGCGCAGGCATCATAGCGAGGCAGGCGGCAGGGCCGCAGCCCACCGCCACCGCCTTGAGCCACGGGCACCAAGGCGGATGGAGCGCTTGTAGTTTGCAACTACTCCGCCCTCTTCGGGGCACGGCATTCAACCAAGGCCAAGAAAGCACACAAAATCACTGAAGTAAAAGTGACGTGCTGACTAACGCTCATGCATGGGCCAAGCGCCACCAAGCGATGAAACAAAGGACGCGACGACGAGCCCCCTCCAGTGCACCCGTGGATCTGGCTCTGCCAGGCCACTGGGTGCGCCCCCTTGAGGGGGAAGCGCCGCAGGCGCTTCGGGGGTGGGCCACGTTAAGCCAAACTTCCGGGCTGGCGCAACTTGAGCATCATGTCTTGCAACAAGCGGCGTTCCTGCGGGTTGAAGTTCGCCATCAGGCGAGCCACCCAGGCGTAGTGGCTCGGTAAGGCCTGTGCCAGCAGCCGCTCGCCGTCTTGCGTCAAAACAACAATCCAGACCCGGCGATCATCAGGATCAGACTGCTTGCGGCACAAGGCCTGGGCCTCCATCCTGTCAATTAAGCGCGTCATGGTTTGCGAAGTGACAGCCACCCCTTCAGCCAGCGCCCCGATGCTCAGGCCGTCCGGCTTGCGCTTAAGTAACAGCAGCACAAAAAACTGCGACTGCGACAAACCGTGCAAACGCAAACAGGCCTCAAACTCCCCTAGCATCTCGCTTGTGGTAGCGGCCCAGACCAACCAAGTTTGCAAGCCTTCAATATCAGGATTGTGGTAAATAGCAGCAAACTCAACCAAGGTTTCGTAGCTTGGAAGATTTTTAAGTTCAAACATAATTTTGGTACCAAGTGAATAGCATGGGACTTAGGAATAATCTACAAAGTCCATCTTACACGTTGGCGCTCCCGTAAAATCAAGGCCCTGCAAGTGCCCGCTGCGCCCAAAACAGGATTGCGCATCGCGGTACCTGTCGGTTATGTGAAACGGCACAAGCACGCCCTTACAATCTCAAAAAGCACGATTATTAATCACCCTAAAAAATTGAATAACTCCACCCCTAGGGGCGGAGCATCAGATACCTACAATACCCTACAGCGCACTGGCGCTCGCATTGCAGAGGAACGCCGCAAGCAGCGGGGAATATACCCGCCGTGATTTAAAATCTACACCTCCGCCATACCGCACAACAAACCAACTACAAAATCGAAGCGATCAACGGATTTTTTTTGAGCCAACTGTCATGCAACCACTTCTCTGTCTTACGGTGGCCTGGAAAAGTCACCCACAAAATATCACGTTCAAACACCATCGGCTTTTCATCACTTCCAACGA
>JAYVXE010000279.1:0-15543 GCA_043785395.1 Burkholderiaceae bacterium
GACGAGCGCGCCGCTTCCAGTGCACCCGTGGATCTGGCTCTGCCAGGCCACCGGGTGCGCCCCCTTGAGGGGGGAGCGCCGCAGGCGCTTCGGGGGTGGGCCACGTTAACGGCAATCAGATATTGCGCTGCCATGCTTCTTGGGCCAGCGCCGCGCAGCCCACCACGTCGCCGACCACGATGATGGCCGGGCTGGTGATGGCGGCGTGCAGCAAGGCCACGGTCAGTTGGTCCAAACGGGTCAGGAGGTGGCGCTGATCGGGGCGCGATGCGTCTTGCACCACGGCCACCGGCGTGCTGGCGGGCAGGCCGCCGAGCAGCCCGCGCTGGACGTGCGCGGCGTTGCTTACGCCCATGTAGATCACCAAGGTCAGGCGGGCTTGCTGCGCTGCACCCGCCAGGGCGCTCCAGTCGGTACCGCCAGCTTGGCCGCTTGGTG
This sequence comes from Burkholderiaceae bacterium, assembly GCA_043785395.1. GTDB lineage: Bacteria > Pseudomonadota > Gammaproteobacteria > Burkholderiales > Burkholderiaceae_C > JAGOEY01. The sequence goes on from JAYVXE010000279.1 coordinate 439, forward strand.
GCGCGTGGCCGGTGATGAACAGCACGCCGTGGGCGTGTTCGCGGTGTGTCAGTGGCACGCCAATGGCGGTTGCGGCGGCCAGCCCGGCGCTGATGCCGTTGACCACCGTCGCCTCGATGCCGGCGGCCCGCAGCTGCGCCACCTCTTCGCCGCCACGGCCAAAGATGAACGGGTCACCGCCTTTGAGGCGCACCACCTGCTCGCCGTCGGCCACCGCCCGCAGCATCCATTGGTTGATGACCGCCTGCGGCGTGCTGTGGCAGCCGCCACGCTTGCCGACGTGGACGATGCGGGCGCTGGGCGGCGCACAGGCGACGATCTCGGCGCTGACCAAGTCGTCAACCAGCAGCAAGGTGGCGCGCTGTATCGCCTTGAGCGCCTTGAGCGTCAGCAGCTCAGGGTCGCCCGGGCCGGCACCGACCAAGGTGCAACTGCCGAGCGGGCGCGCGGCTGCATGGGAGGCCTTCATAAGCGCTCCGCCCAGTCGCAGATGTGCTGCACTTGGCGCGCAATCGACGCCGGCAGTGGCAGCTCGCCGTCCAGCACACGGCGGGTGTAGGCCGCGGTGCTGGCGGCGTCGATGCTCTGCGGCAGGCCCGGTACTTCGTCTAACGTGCCCGCCCGCGGTGCCTCCAGCAGCTGCTGGTGGCCGTGCAAGAAACCGTCTATTTGGGGGCTGCGGCGCGGGTCGCTCACGACCTCGCCTTCCAGGCCACGGCTGAGCAGCGCGTGGCTGCCGCGCTGGGCAAAGGTGGCGCACAGCAGCTTGAAGTACTCCGCATGGGTGTAACTGCTGACGATGATTTGCACCCCCGCGCCGGGCTGCATCAGCTTGACCACGCTGTGGCCGGGGTTGCGCAGGCCAATCACTTCGCGCACTTGCAGCAGGCGCTTGAGGCCGGGCAAGAGCTCGCCGGTGTCGATATGGGCGACTTCGCCGTTGGCCAGCGGGCGCTGCTGCGCCTCTGCGCCGCTGATGGCGGCAAGGCCGAGTTGCGCCAGCACCTGCGCCGCCGTGATCCGCCGTGCCTCGGTTGGTGTGCCGTGCACGAGCACCGGCAGACCGGCCCGCCCCAGCAAAAGCGCCAGCAGCGGCGTCAGCACCGGCAAGCGGCGCGCGCCGTTGTAGCTTGGCAAGACGATCAGCGGGCGCTGGGTGGCGGGCAGGTGCAACAAGCGGGCGTGGGTGGCGTCGAGAAAACCCGACATCTCATCGGCCGTCTCGCCCTTGACGCGCATGGCGATGCAAAACGCGCCAATCTCCAAGTCGCTGACAGCGCCGTCAAGCACCTGGCCGAACAAATCCTCGGCCTGCACCCGCGTCAGCGGCCTAGCGCCGCGCACGCCGCGCCCAATTTCCTTGATGTAGTGACCAATGCCCACGGTGCTGGTTTCTGTGTTGCTGCAAAGCCGCCGATTGTCTGGCATGTTTGATGCAGATTGGCTATATGTCGAATGTGCTGCTGGCGCAGCGGCAGCGCGCTGGAATGCCGGGCGCTGCCTCGGTGCGCAAAGATGTTCGGGCACGGGTTTTTCGGCCCTACTGCCTTTACCATTGAGGGTTCTGGACCCATTTCGAGTCCAAGCATGGAGGATTTATGGCCAAAGGCGTACAGCACAACAACAAGATGGTGAAAAAACCCAAAAAGGACACCACACCACCCAAGGAATTCAGCTCCGACCGGCCGATGCCGCCGATCACGACCGTGCCCTTGCGCGGCAAGTTGAAGAACAAGTAAACGCTGCGGTTCACGCCAGTGCCAAGCGCAATTCCTGGCCCGCCCATGGCTTTTGGGAGGGCCAGGAATTGCGCTTTGCGCTGGCCGGGCGTTTTTTTTGCAGACCGTCAAGGAGATGCTATGGATTTGGGAATTGCCGGTAAATGGGCGCTGGTTTGCGGCGCGAGCAAGGGGCTGGGCTGGGGCTGCGCACAGGCGCTGGCACGCGAAGGCGTGAATGTGCTGATGGTGGCGCGGGGCGCCGATGCGCTGCAGGCGGCGGCCCAGCAATTAAGGGAAGACAAGCGAAAGCCCGCAGAAACTGAGGTAGTTTGTGTGGCGCAAGACATTACCACGCAAGCCGGGCGGGATGCCGTGTTTGCGCAGCGCCGGGATTTTGACATCGTCGTCACCAACGCCGGCGGCCCGCCGCCAGGGGATTTTCGCAACTGGCAGCGCGAAGCCTGGATACAGGCGCTGGATGCCAATATGTTGACACCAATTGCGCTGATTAAAGCCACGGTGGATGCAATGGCTGCGCGTGGTTTTGGCCGTATCGTCAATATCACATCAAGTGCCGTCAAAGCGCCGATCGACATCCTCGGCTTGTCCAACGGCGCCCGCAGCGGCCTGACGGGTTTTGTTGCAGGTGTTTCGCGCAGCGCGCTCGCCGCCCAGGGCGTGACCATCAATAATTTGTTGCCCGGCGCGTTCGACACCGACCGGTTGCAGGGCACTTTTGCGGCTGTGGCGCAAAAAACGGGGCAAGGCCTCCAGGCCGTCATCGACAGCCGCAGGCATAGCATTCCTGCCAAACGCTTTGGCAGCGCAGAGGAATTTGGGGCCATTTGCGCCTTCGTTTGCAGCCAGCACGCGGGCTACATGACCGGGCAAAATTTGCTGGCCGATGGCGGGGCCTACCCCGGTACCTACTAAGGGTATTCACCTAGTCTGCCGGCCCAGTGGTTACCATTGCCACGCTGGCCTCCCAGCACGACCCTCCCCGTGTCGCTGGGCGCCGAGCCCTGATTTTTCTCCGGCTATCGTTTTTTTGATAATCCGGCCTGCGTGCAGTGTTTATGTTGCAGGCAGGCCGATGTAGGTCAAGTCCCTTGGCCTGTCTGCCATTTTTTTTGGTTAATTTTATTGTTTGACATTCATTAACATTCGGGTCTCATAAAATGCGGTAGGCGATAGAAACTACTGTATCCAATTGAAAACTGCATCTATATGTTGAATCGGGAAATATGGGGCAACCTGGCGCTGGATTTTTCTGAATGTCAAGTTTTGAAAAATACCAGGGCCAACCCAGCCCTGCTTCAGCTGCACCGTGCGCGCAAGGTCCTGCTGCTGCAGGGGCCTGTTGGGCCTTTCTTTGACCGTCTCACCCAACGCTTGCAACAGGGCGGGGCAAGCGTGCACCGGGTTGTATTCCAGGGCGGTGACCGCCATGACTGCCAGGCCGTCCAGCCGATTGCGTACCAGCAAAGCCTGGCGCAGTGGCCGGCTGTGTGCCGGGCCTTGGTGGAGGATCTGGGCATAGACTGCATCGTGCTTTTTGGGCAGTCCAGGAAATACCACCAACCGGCGATGGCCTTGGCCAAAAGCCTGGGCCTGTGCCTGGTGGTGCTGGAAGAGGGCTACTTGAGGCCTGGGTTTGTGACCATGGAGTTGGGCGGTGTGAACGGCTATTCGCAGACACTGGACCAGTATGTTTGGCGTCCTGTCGCCGGTGCCAACCGGGCGCCGAGGCACACCGAGGTCGGCGTGGCGGCCCAGGGAATCCAAGCGGACATAAGCGCCCGGCATTTCCAAAAAATGGCCTGGCATGCGTCAAAGCACTACATCGCCATGTGGCGTGATCGTCGCCAGTTTGCCCAGTACCAACACCATAGACCGACCCAGCCCTTGGGCTATGCCGTCTATTGGCTGCGTTCGTGGCTGCGCAAGCTGCTCAAACGGGGGCCAGACCGGGCGCAGCAAGCGCAACTGCTCACCTCCACCCAGCCCTATTTTCTGGTGCCACTGCAACACGACGGTGATGCCCAGATTCGGCACCACAGCCCCTTTAGTGAGAATGCGGAATTCATCATCCAAGTGCTGCTGTCGTTCTCGCGCCATGCCAGCGTTGATGCGCGTTTGGTGTTTCGCCAGCACCCGCACGCCCGTGGCGGGCCGGGGCATGGCAGCTTGATCCACCGCCTGGCCATCGAGCTTGGGCTTGGCCCGCGTGTCGTCCACATGGTGGAGGGCGATACCCCCGATTTGGCGCAGCACTCGGCGGGCGTGGTGCTGATCAACAGCACGGTCGGTTTGCAAGCGATTGAGCGCGGCGCGCCCCTGATGGTGATGGGGGATGCCTTGTACAAGCGCGACGGCCTGTGTTTCATGGGGCCGCTGGATGAGTTTTGGCGCCACGCCAAGCCGCCCCGCCCCGAGGCGGCACAGCGATTTTTGGCACAAATCAAAAACCTGACCCAGGCCTCCGCCAGCGTGTATGCCTTGCGTGACGAGGCCCTGCGCTGGGGCCCAATTTTGGACGCGGTTGACGCGAAAAACCCATGTTAACTTTCATGCACAGGGTAAGCAGCCCGAACAATGCAACCGCGCCACGCGACGTGCCCGCCGCTTCCCGTGCCGCCGTGGATCTGCTTTGCCAGGCGCCCTTGAGGGGGCGAGCGCTGCAGGCGCGACAGGGGTGGGCATGTTAATTCCTGTTATTTTGTGTGGCGGTGCCGGCTCGCGTTTGTGGCCAGTGTCGCGCGAGGCGCATCCCAAGCCCTTTATGCGGCTGGCTGACGGCCAAAGCCTGCTGCAAAAAGCATTTTTGCGCGGCGCCGCCTTGCCGGGCGTGCAAGAGATTTTGACGGTCAGCAACCGTGACTTGTTCTTTAAAACCGATGACGAACTGCGCCAAGTCAATCGGCAAGGTCTGCGCACCAGTTTTGTGCTCGAACCCTTTGGCCGCAATACCGCTGCGGCGGTGGCGGCGGCGGCGCTGCAAGTGCAGCATGCCCATGGCGACGCCGCGCTCTTGCTGGTGTTGGCGGCCGACCACTTAATCCATGACCAAGCGGCATTTGCCAGCGCGGTGGCACGCGCACAAGAGCTGGCCGAGCAGGGGCGGCTGGTGACTTTTGGCATCCGGGCGAATGCGCCCGAGACCGGCTACGGCTATATCGAAGCCGAGGGCGAGCAGGTGCTGCGCTTTATCGAAAAACCAACACTTGAGCTGGCCCGCATCTACCAGGCCAGCGGCCGCCATAGCTGGAATTCCGGCATGTTTTGCTTCAGCGCCGGCAGCATTGTGCAGGCGATGCAGACGCACTGCCCCGCCATCCTGCAAGCGGTCAAAGACTGCCGCGCCGCCTCGGTCTTTGCGATTGGCAAAAACATGGTGCAAGTGCAGCTCGACCCGGCAAGCTTTGCCCAAGTGCCGCAAGACTCGATTGATTACGCGGTCATGGAAAAAAGCCAAAACCTGGCCGTGGTCTGCTGCGATATTGGCTGGAGCGATATTGGCTCTTGGGCCGCTGTCGGTGACCTAACCCCTCCCGACGCACACGGCAACCGCACGCAAGGCGATGTGCAGTTGTTTGACGCCGATAACTGCTATATCCAAAGCGATACGCGCCTGGTCGCTGCTGTGGGCGTGCAAGACCTTGTCATTATCGATACCCCTGACGCCTTGCTGGTGGCCAGCCGCGACCGCAGCCAGGACGTCAAACAGATTTACAGCCGGCTTCAGAGTACGGGCCACGATGCCTACAAAATTCACCGCACAGCGCACCGGCCCTGGGGCACTTACACCGTGCTGGAAGAGGGCAGTGGCTTCAAGATCAAACGCATTGTGGTGAAGCCTGGTGCGGCGCTGAGCCTGCAAATGCACCACCACCGCAGTGAGCATTGGATTGTTGTCAGTGGCACGGCCTTGGTCGTCAACGACGGGCAGGAAATGCTGCTGCAAACCAACCAGTCCACCTATATTGCGGCTGGCTATCAGCACCGCCTGTCCAATCCCGGCGTGATTGAGCTGGTTATGATCGAAGTGCAAAGTGGCCAGTATTTGGGCGAAGACGATATTGTGCGTTTCGAAGACCAGTACGGTCGCGTGAATCCCAACCCGCTGACCGAGGCCAAAGTGGCCTAGGTATGCAAACTCCCCACCCCCAAAAAACCATCTCTCTCGACTGCATGCATGCCTGAATTTCTTAAAGCCCGCCTCAATGGAATCAACGGCTTATTTGTTGCGACCGTTCTGCTGCCAACCCTGTTGGCCATTCTGTACTTTGGCCTGATCGCCTCTGACGTCTATATTTCTGAGTCGCGTTTTGTGGTGCGCAGCCCCGACCGCCAAGCGCCGTCAGCGCTGGGCTTGATCCTCAAGGGCGCAGGCTTTTCGGCCGCGCAAGACGAGATCTACACCGTCAGCAACTTTGTCCAGTCGCGCGATGCGCTGCAAGAGCTGGACAAGACACTCAACGTGCGGGAGGCTTTCTCCAACCCCGACATCGACATCTTCAGCCGCTTTTCCGGCTTGGGCTGGGACAACAGCTTCGAGGCCTTGCACCGCTACTACCAAGGCAAAGTGGCGCTACAGCACGACGGCGGCAGCCCCATCTCCAGCCTGACCGTGCGTGCCTTCAGCGCTCAAGACGCCGTGGGCATCAACCAAAAACTGCTGGAATTGAGCGAAGCCCTGGTGAACCGGCTCAACACACGTGGACGCCAAGACCTGATCCGCTTTGCCAGCGCCGAAGTGACGCTGGCGCAAGACAACGCCAAGGCAGCCGCCCTGGCACTGGCCGCCTACCGCAACGCCAAGGGCGTGGTCGACCCCGAACGCCAAGCCACCTTGCAGCTGCAGCAGGCCGCCAAACTGCAAGATGAGTTGATTGCAACCCAGACCATGCTGGCCCAGCTCAAAGCCTTTACGCCGCAAAACCCGCAAATACCGGCACTGCAAAACCGCAGTCAAAGCCTGCAAACCGAGATTGACAAGCAAGCCGACAAAGTCACCGGCGGCGATCAATCCCTGAGTAACAAAGCTGCAGCCTTTCAACGCCTGGCGCTAGAGCGCGAATTTGCCGACCGGCAACTGGCCAGCGCCCTGGCCTCGCTGGAGCAAGCGCGCAACGAAGCCAACCGCCAGCAGGTCTACCTGGAACGCATCGCCCAGCCCAGCACTCCCGACATGGCGATGGAGCCACGCCGCTTGCGCGGTATCTTGTCGACGCTGCTGCTGGGCCTGGTTGCCTGGGGCATTTTGAGCATGCTGCTGGCCGGTGTGCGTGAGCACCGCGACTGAGCGCGTGACCATGCAGCACACCGACTCTCTGCCCTGCAACACCAGTCTGCGCCAGTCATGGGCGATCCAGCGCCGCGTGATCGGTGCCCTGTTCATGCGCGAAGTGCTGACCCGCTACGGGCGGCACAACATCGGCTTTTTGTGGCTGTTTATTGAGCCCATGATCTTCACGCTGGCGGTGGCCATCCTGTGGACGCTGATCCGCAGCAGCTCGCAAATCCCCATCATTGCCTTTGCCGTCACCGGCTACTCCAGCGTGCTGCTGTGGCGCAATATGCCGGCCCGCTGCATTGGCGCGGTCGAGCCCAACTTGGCCCTGATGTACCACCGCAACGTCAAAATCATCGATATCTACGCTGCCCGCTTGCTGCTGGAGATCGGCGGCGTCAGCATGTCCTTTGCCTTTATCAGTATTTTGTTCGCCAGCTTCGGCCTGATGCCCTGGCCCGAGGACATCGGCAAAGTGCTGGTTGGCTGGTTGCTGCTGTGCTGGTTTGGTGTCTCACTTGGGCTTTTTTTGGGCGCATTGAGCGAACGTTCCGAGGCGGTCTCGAAAATATGGACACCCATCTCCTACATCACATTCCCCCTGTCGGGAGCTGCATTCTTGATCGATGCCTTGCCAGCGCAGGCACAAAAGATCATTTTGTGGTTCCCCATGGTGCACGGCGTTGAGCTGCTGCGCGAAGGCTTCTTTGGCTCGGCCTTTCGTGCCCGCTACGACATCGGCTACATGGCCATGGTCTGCATGGGTTTGAGCATTCTTGGCCTGGCCAATCTGCGCAGCCTTGGGCGCACGGTGTTGCCCAAATGATCGAGCTGCACAAGGTCAGCAAGCGCTACGCCATCCGAGGCGGCGAGGTCACCGTGCTCGACCAGATCAGCCTCACGCTGCAACGCGGCGAGCGGCTTGGCATTTTGGGGCGCAACGGCGCCGGCAAGACCACCATGGTGCGCTTGCTGGGCGGGGTTGAGCAGCCCTCGGCGGGGCATATCCGGCGCGACATGTCGATCTCTTGGCCGCTGGCTTTTGGCGGCGCCTTCCAAGGCTCGCTCACCGGGCTGGACAACCTGCGCTTTATCTGCCGCGTCTACGGCACCAGCACCGAAGACAAAATCCCCTTTGTCAAAGATTTCTCCGAGCTGGGGCGCTATTTTTACGAGCCCGTCAAAAGCTACTCCGCTGGCATGACGGCCCGGCTGGCCTTTGCCCTGTCGATGGTGATTGAGTTTGACTGCTTCTTGATCGACGAGGTGGTGGCCGTGGGCGACCAACGCTTTACCGAAAAATGCAACACCGAGTTGTTTGAAAAACGCAGCGACCGGGCCATGGTTTTTGTCTCGCACCAGCGCGCCTACATCGAGGCCCATTGCAACCGCGCCGCCGTGCTGCACGAAGGCCGGTTGCACCAGTTTGGGCAGGTGGCCGACGCCTTTGCGTTTTACGAACAAACCCAGCACCTGTGACCGCACCATGACGCAAAGCCCAGCCCCCCCAAAACTGACCAAACCGACCAAGCCGATACGGGTTTTGGTCGACTTAAAACCCGCACTCGACGGCTACGCCGGCATACCGCAAGAGTCGCGCCTGCTCTACCGTGGCCTGAGCGCCATCGAAGGCCTGCACACCGAAGGGCTGATCCAGCATGGCGGGCGCAGCCTGCGTGCAGCCCTGCGCGCACGCGACGATGCGGCCAAAGAAGACCGCCGCATCAACCGCTTGTCGCGCTTTGTTGTCTCGCTCTACGAAAAACCGAACAAAAACTGGCTGGAAATCGCGCAAGACCGGGTCGACAAATTGTTTGCGCGCCAATGGATGCGCGCCAAAACCCAGCTTGGCCTGCGCCTGCGCATGAGCCGCTTTGAGTCCGAGCTGTTCGAGGACTTTGTCTGGCGCACCTTCTTTAGCAAAACCCTGAACCCGGCCGACAAACAAGCACTGCAAGGCGCGAACTTTCGGGTCTTGACCGAGGCCCGCAGCACCATGCACCAGGCTGGGCTGGCTGGCCTCAAATACTTCCAAAAACCAAGCTACCCGAGGATCGACACGCGCGCTTTTGACTGCTTCTTGACGCAAACCCCCTTCCCAGGCCGGGTTCACCCAGACACAGCGATGGTGGTGCGCTACCACGACGCCGTGCCCATCCTGATGCCGCACACCATCAGCGACAAAGCCTTTCACCAGGCCTCGCATTACCAGGCGCTCAAAGACAACGTGCGCCAAGGCGCCTGGCTGTCGTGCATCTCGCACGCAACCCGCGCCGACCTGCTGCAAATCTTCCCCGAGGCCGAGGCGCGCTCATCGGTGATCCACAACATCGTCTCGGATGAGTATTTTGTTGAAGCCTCGCCGCCCGCCATGGCGCAGCAAATCGTGCGCAACCGGCTGGCCAGCGAGGCGCAGGCCCAGTTCAAACTGCCCTTGCCGCCTGTTACATCGGCCACCTCGGCCACCCCTGCCGCCCCCATGCAATACCTGCTGATGGTCTCCACCATCGAGCCACGCAAAAACCACCTGCTGCTGATGCAAGCCTGGGAGCAGCTCAAGTACACCAGCCACCCCGAGCTCAAAATTATCTTTGTCGGCAATGTCGGCTGGGACCAAAGGCCGGTACTGAACGCCTTCAAGCCCTGGGCCGAGCGCGGCGACCTGTTTTGGCTCAGCAACGTGCCATCGGCCGAGCTGCGGGTGCTCTACCGCCATGCCGCCGTCACCGTCTGCCCAGGGCTGGCCGAAGGCTTTGACTACTCGGGCGTCGAGGCCATGAAATGCGGCGGCATCGTTGCCGCCTCCGACATCCCCGTGCACCGCGAAATCTACCAAGACGCCTCGGTCTATTTCAGCGCCTACGACGCCCAACACGCCGCTAGCGTTATAGCCAGCTTGCTTTGCGCCAATGCCAGCTCGAACGATGACATATACAGTCTTGACGCCACAGGAAAAGCCCTGCAGTCTGCACAGACTTCACGCACCGACGCCCTGCGCCGTGCCGGGGCACGGGTCGCGGCGCTGTACTCGGCCCAGACCATCATGCCGCTGTGGGCCGCCTTCTTTGCGCAACTGCACGCCAGCCGCAGCTGAGGACATGAAACACCCCCGTAGCACCTGCGGCGCCACGAGTCGCTGCCAGAGGCAGCGGCTCTTCGGGGCCGTCCAAGCCTGCGCAGACAGGCTTGGAGCCGCGGCCCTCAGCCCCTCAAGGGGGCGCACCCAGTGGCCTGGCAGAGCCAGATCCACGGGTGCGCTGGAAGCTGCGCGCTCGTCACGCGGCGTAGTTTCATCGGTCGGAGTGCATGAAAGTCAGCCTCGTACCACTCTGTGTAAAAATGTTTCAAATTGCGTCAACCTTGATTGATCTCACGCCACCATGAAAATTGTGCTCACCACCGCGTCCCCCCATTCGGGCCATGGACAGGTGTTTCAACTGCTCTGCCAAGCCGGCCTGGCCGACGCCCAGCCCAGCCGCAAAGAACAACTCAGCCCGCAAGCCCTGCAAACCATGCTGCTGCGCAGCTACGACGTAGTGCTTGACGGCAGCGCCGCCATCACGCAGCAAAAGCCCGGCAAACTGTGGGACGAAATGGCAGCCGACCTGCTGCTGGCCAACATCCACCAACCACAGTGGGGCTGGGCCGACCACCAAACCCTGCCACTGCTCGATTTTTGGCAAGACTTTGACCCCCAAGTGCGCGTGCTGCTGGTCTTTGACGAGCCCCAGGCCTACATAGCGCGTGCCCTGCAAGCCTTAGACAAATCCGACGCCAACAGCCCCGACGCCGCCTGCGTTGACGCCGTGCTCCAGCAATGGCAGCACTGGAACAGCGCCTTGCTGTACTACTTTCACCGCCACACCGAGCGCTGCCTGCTGGTCAACAGCCAGCAAGCCCTGCGCGCACCGCAGGCCTTGCTGGCCTTGCTACAAAAACACTGGCAAATCCAGCTTGACGCCGACCCCCTGGCCAGCAGCACAGCCGCCGCCACAACCGCCCTGCTGCCGCAATACCTGGCTGGCCAACTGCTACCCCCCGAGCACCCGGCCTGGCTGCTGGCGCAAGAGCTGAACAGCGTCGCCCACCTGCCCGCCAGCCCAGCCGCCAACGCCAGCCCGCTGGCCCTGTGGCAAGACTGGCGCAGGCTGGTGCAAACACAGCTGAGCAGCGCCGCCCAGGCCCAGCACCAGCAACAGCAGCTAGCCCAAAACCAGGCCCGGATAGACGCCGAAACCCTGGCCAAACAGCAAGCCGAGCAAGCGCTGGCGCAGCGCGAGGCCGAGCACAAGCAACTGCACCAACTGCACCAACAGCTCGCCAGTCAACAGCAAACACAGGCCCAGCAAGCCCGCCACCACGAAGCCCAGCAAAGCGCACTGCAACACGAAAACAGCCTGCTCCTGCAGCAACTGCACCAAGTGCAAGAAGAGCTGGAAAGCGCCTTCTTGCAGCGCCAAAGCCTGGAGCAAGCCGCCAGCCAGGCAGCGCAAGACAAGGCCGCCCTGATCCGCACACGCGACGCCCTGGTCCAGGAAAAAGCTGCGTTGGTCAGCGCCCAGGCCGCGACCAGCGCCAAAGAAAAAGCCGCCCTGGCCACGGCCAACGCCAAAGCAGACGCCAGCGCCAAAGCCAGCGCCGACGCCATTGCCAAAGAAAAAGCAGCCCTGGCCCAGCGCGATGCACTCGCCACTGAGAACAAGAAGCTGGCGCAGCAAATCACCAGCCTGCAACAGGCGCAGTCAGCACAACAAGCGCAGCCAGACCCCAAGCACAGCGCCCAAGCCGCCGAGCTGCAACAGGAAAACGAGCTCCTGCTGCTGCAACTGCACCAAGTGCAAGAAGAGCTAGAGCACTACTTCCTGCAAAACCAGGCACTGACCCAGCAACCGCACACCCTGGCCAGCAACTTTGCCAGCGCATTTTGGCGCCGCCACCAGCCGCGCGAGCTGTGCATCGACCTCTGCGGCGACATTGACGGCGACAACTGGTACGAAGCCGAGTCCGATGGCCGCTGGGCCGGGCCGGGCCACACCGCCACCCTGCAACTGCCACCCCTGCAAGCCGGGCGCTACCGGGTAGAGCTGGACATCGTTGACGCCATGGACTTGGAGATCGTGCGCGGCTTGCAGCTCCAAGCCCTGGGCCAAAACCATGGGCTAAGCCTAGAGCTGCCGCTCAGCGGCCAGCACTACCCCGCCACCAGCTACGCCACACTGGAGATCAGCGCCGCAGCTGCGGCCGAGCAAGCACAGCAGCAAGCCTGGAGCCTGGGCCTGCACATGCCGCACCTGGTCTGCCCCGCCGACAGCGGCGGCCAAGACACCCGCCAACTTGGCCTGCGCCTGCGCAGCGTGCGCCTGCAACGCGCCGACTAAAACCGACACCGCCCATGCCAAGCACCAGCACCCACCCCCGCACCCCAGGCCTGCAACCGTGGCTGGACTGCATGCAACAGCTTGCCCCACCGCAAGGCCTGCTGCACATCGGTGCCGGTGCCAGCCCTTACGCCGCCAACGCGCCCTACCCGCACAGCGCCATGCCATGGGTGCTGGCGGTCGAGGCCAACGCCGAGCGCCACGCCCAGTTGCAAAGCCAACTGCAAGCACACCCGCATTGCCACGTGCTGCACGCCGTGGTGGCGCAGAGCAGTGGCCCGGCCCTGTTCCACGAACTGTCCCTGGCCCACGAAAGCAGCCTGTGCCCACCCGAGGCGCTGCGCGCACTCTGGCCCAACCTAGAGCTGCGCCAAACCCGTGAAGTACAGGCCCTGAGCCTGTGCGATCTGCTGGCACAAACGCCTGCCAACGGCCACAACCACAGCGACAACCACAGCCACAGCCATCACTACAACTGGGTCTACCTCGACTGCCTGCCCGCTGCCGCCCTGCTCAGCGGCGCCGGCCCGCTGCTCGACACCCTGGACGTGCTGCTGCTGCGCGCAACCGTCGCAACCGCTATCCGTGACAACAGCGACAACAGCGACAACAGCGCCGAGCTGCCCGCCGTGCAACAGCTGCTGGGTGCACATGGCCTGCAATGCGTGGTGCAAGAAGAAGAAAAAAACCCCGCCATCGTGCGTGCCCTGTTTGTGCGCAACCCCGCGCAGGCCTTGGCACGCAGCCTGCGCAGCTGCGCGGCCTTGCAGCAAGAGAAAACCGAGTTCGGCCAAACGCTAAACAAAGCCCGCAAAGCCATAGAGCAGGCGCAAGCCGAGATTGAGGCCCTGGGCCAAGAAAAAACTGCATTGCAAAGCCAGTTGGCAAGCCTGCAACAGGCGCAAGCCCAGCAGCAAAAGCAACAGCAAGCACAACAGCAAACACAGCAGCAAGAAGCCAGCGCAGCGCAAGAAGCGCAGCACAAGCAATGGGCGCAAGAAAAAAACCTGTTGACCCAAACTGCCGCCACGCAAACCAAGGCCATCCAACAGGCGCAAGCCGAGATTGAGGCCTTGGGCCAGGAAAAGACTGCGCTGCAAAGCCAGCTGGCAAGCCTGCAACAGGCGCAAGCCCAGCAGCAAGCGCAACTCCAAAAGTCGCAAGAGCAGCTGGCCGCGTATGAAGCCAGCACCGCACAGCGCCAAGCCGAACTGCAAGCACTGCAACAAGAAACCCTGCGCTGGCAACAGCGCAGCGAGCAATGGGAGGCCGAGCAGCACGCAACCACCCAGCGCCAACAGCAGCTGCAAGACGAACTGCTGCGGGCTGAAGCGCAGATTGAATTGATCAAAGAATTGCTATTGCAGACGCCGGAGCCCTAAGCCATGGCAGCGACACCATTTTTGCCAGGATCGGAAGAAACTATCAAAAACATAGCTGCTAGCGTATGTTTTATAAGCGCTATAGGCCTAAAAGATGTAAATTCAAAGCCCTCACCCCAGCCGCAACACGACCCCCAGCTGCTAGAGCGCAGCCGCAGCCAATGGCAGTTTGGCGACTGGGCCAGCCTGGCCGCGCTCAGCACCCAAGCACTGGCATCACACCCCGACCGCGCCCAGCTCGCCCTGCTGACTGCTGCCGGCCACCAAGGCCTGGGCGACATTGCTGCAACGCGGGAGTATGCGCAGCTGGCACTGGAGTGGGGCTGCAAACCCCAGGCGCTGGGACAAGTTTTGGTAGCGGGGGTGCATAACACGCTGGGACGGGCTGCGGCACTGCATGGGCAAGCCGAAGATGCCTTGCCGTATTTTCGAGCGGCTCTTGGTGTTGACGGGTTGGGAGGGGATGCAAGCTTGATGGCAGAGGTTCGTGCGGCAGGGCAATTAGCCCAACTTCATTGCTTTTCATTGCCAGGTGCCGTATCCCCAAAGGATGAGGCTCTACCCACTGTCCTTGATGCTGTCAAGCTCCAGGGATCTGTGGGAGGCAGTTGCTTAGGCATTCAGATAAAAGCCCAGCATGCACTAGGCGAGGCATGGGCCGCCAACACGGTAAATACGGTGATATTTCGCCATCACGGTATCGTCAGCAGCGCTGGCCAGCAATATACAGCCTTTTATATTAATGAAAAAATTTTGCGTTTGGTGCAGCGCAATTTGGCGGACGGAAATATTGTTACGCACGATATTCATGGTCAATTTAATTTACGTGATGCCCACAATAGCATTAGCCTAGGCGTTGATCGTGCGGGGCATATCCACGTTAGCTACGACCACCATGCAACCCACTTGCGCTACCGCAGCTCGACCCATCCGCACAGTATTGCCGATTGGAGCGCTGAGCTGCCAATGACAGGCGTCAATGAAGACCGTGTGACCTACCCGTGTTTTATTTTGCCGCACCACCAGCACCCACTAACTTTGCTGTATCGGGATGGAACGCACAATAAAGGTAGTGCTCGTCTTAAGACCTATGACGAGGCTACCGCCAGCTGGAAAGACCATGCGATGCCGATCCTCAGCGGTGCCGAGCAAAAGCCTTGGTCGAGCAACGCTTATTGGAATCATCCGGTAACTGGGCCTGATGGGTCTTTGCATATTTCTTTTGTTTGGCGAACGGATACTTTGGGTGCCGAACAAAGAATAAATAACGTTAATATTGGCTATGCGCGTTCGCGTGATAACGGTCAAAGTTGGTTTACGTCCCTGGGCCA
>JAYVXE010000280.1:0-5051 GCA_043785395.1 Burkholderiaceae bacterium
CTCAGGTCACGGCATGCAGTGCGCTTTTGTTTTACCCCCTCTCCCAGAGGGAGAGGGGGTAAAACCAAGCCAGACCACCTGAGTAGTTACGTTTTTTCATCCTTAGGACTTACGCAAAATTGTCCTGGCTAGGCATTTCCCCGCAGACAGTACATCCAGTACGGCGGGTCAAAAGAACGACGCCAGGGCGGTTTTGCGTAAGTCTTATCACCATCCTTTTCACCCTTTACTCCACGGTTCGCACAGTCTGTGTGCAACCGCAAAAATTCTTATGGCCATCGCCCTTGAGCGCTTCAGCTTCAACACCGTCACGATGGGCGGTGAACTTCCCCACAAGCTAGCCTGTATGCAGGCGGCGGGCTTCTCCAATGTTGAACTGTGGGCGCGCGACCTGATCGGCTACCCCTTGGGTCTGGAAGCGGCTGCGCAAGTGGTCAAAAACAGCGGCCTCAAGATCAGTGACTTTCAGCCGCTGCGCGACTTTGAATGCGCGCCCGAGGCAATGCGTGCACACCGGTTGGAGATGGCGCACGAGCAGTTGCGGCAAATGGCCTTGGTGGGTGCGGATTTGCTGCTGTGCTGCTCCAGCACCTCGCCGTTGGCGATAGACGATCCGCAGCGGGCCGCCGAAGACCTGCGCAGCCTGGCTGCGTTGGCCGCACCGCTGGGCATCCGAATCTGCTACGAGGCACTGTCTTGGGGCCGCCATGTGAACCGCTGGCAGCAGGCCTGGGATATCGTGCGCCGTTGTGCTTGCGACAACGTCGGGCTCAACCTTGATAGTTTTCACATGGCCGTGCACGGCGACGACACACCGCAGGCGCTGGCGCAGTTGGCGACGGTGCCGGTGGAGAAGATTTTTCTGGTCCAACTGGCCGATTACTTCTTCGCCTACAGCGCCGAGCAGGCGGACCTGATTGCGTTGGCGCGCCACCAACGCGTCTTCCCCGGCGAGGGCTTGCACGATGTGCGGCCTTTGGTGCGGCTGCTCGAAGACCGGGGCTACCGAGGTTGCTATAGCTTTGAGGTGTTCAACGACGACTATGTCAACTCCGACCCCTTGGTGGTCGGGCAGCGGGCGATGCAAAGCGCCCGCTGGATCAGCCAAACCTTTCGCGCCAAGGCGTGTGCTGTGCCGGTGGCCAAGCCTGCGCTGAGGCCGTCCCTGGCCAAGCCGGCACAAGTGGCTGCGTAGGCGGCTTGGCGGGCACAACGGCAACATGCTCAGTTTGCCTTGGCCCGCCTCATCCGCAGCGCTTGGCCCGGATCGCCTTGGAGACGCGTGAATTCGGCTCGCGCCCCAGCGCCTGGCTGATGTAGACGCCCGCATCGACCAAGGCGTCCAGATCAATCCCGGTCTCCATGCCCATGCCGTGCAGCATGTAGACAACGTCTTCGGTCGCCACGTTGCCTGTCGCGCCCGGCGCATAAGGGCAGCCACCCAGCCCGGCAACCGAGGTATCGAACTGCCGCACCCCGAGCTCTAGCGCCGCCAGCGTATTGGCCAAGGCCTGGCCGTATGTGTCATGAAAATGGCCGGCGACCTGGTCGACCCCAAAGTACGGCAAAACTGCCTCAATCGCCCTTTGCACCTGGTGCGGCGTGCCCACACCCAAGGTGTCGGCGACGCTGACCTGCTGCACCCCAATGCCCTGCATCAGCTCGGCCAGATAAGCCACTTGGGACGGGGCAATAGCGCCCTCGAATGGACAGCCCAGCGCGCACGACATGGCGCCGCGCACAAGCATGCCGCGCACGCGTGCTGCAGCCACCACCGGGCGAAAGCGCTCGATGCTGGCAGCCATCGAGCAATTGATATTGCGCTGGCTAAAGGTTTCGCTGGCAGCGCCAAACACCACGATTTCATCGGGCGGCAGCGGCGTCGCCAGCGCCGCCTCGAAGCCTTGCAGATTGGGCACCAGCACCGCATAGCGCACCGTGCGGCGCGTGGGCTGGCGCGCGGCCAGTGCGGCCAATCCGGCCATCACGGCGGCACTGTCGGCCATTTGCGGCACCCAGGTGGGAGACACAAAGCTGGCGACCTCTAGCGTTTGCAAACCGGCCTCTTGCAAGCGCTCAATCAGCGCCAGTTTGACCTCCGTCGGCACCCAGGTGCGCTCATTTTGCAAACCGTCACGCGGGCCGACATCGACCAAACGGACACGGCGGGAAAGGGTCATACAGCCTCCAAGGTCAAGGTCAGGGACAGGGATGGATTGCCAAATCTGCGATTGTCCACGAGGACGTCTAAGCATGGTAGACCGTCTCCGGTACCGATCCAGGCCCAACCAGCGCTGGGTTATGCCAAGCATTCGCCAAGCATTCTTGGCGCAGCCCCAACACCCCATTGCACGCTTCTACAGCAACCCAACCGCCACCGTCGGGTAGCCCAGCACCAGCCGCAGCTCGACTTTCATGCGCTGGTTGTCGAGCCGGCGTGACTCGCCCATGAAGCTCAGCAGGCTTGGGGCCAGCGCGGTCTGCGCGGCGGATCGACTGATGCGCGGTGGGCGCGCCAGCTGGTAGAGGTCGGCGGCGAGGTCGAAGTAGTCGCCCATCTTCAGTTGCGTGTCGTCGCAGATGTTGTAGACCCGTTGCGGCTTGCCGCGCCAAAGGGCGTGGACGCAGGCCCGCGCCAAGTCGTCGGCGTGGATGTGGCTGGTGTAGACATCGTCCTGTGCCAGCAACACCGGCGTGCGCGTCAGCAGGCGCGCACGCGGCGTGCCGCCCTCCCGGTCGGGCGCATAAATACCCGGAATACGCAAAATGCTGGCGCGGCTTCGCCCCGCGCTGCTGCGGCCAAAATGCCGCACCCAGGCCTCGGCATCCACCCTGCGCTGGGCACGCGGCGTGCCTGCGTTGAGGCAACGGCACTCATCGACCCAGGCTCCGCCGCAATCGCCATACACACCGCTGGTCGAGGCGTAGACCAGTGCGCCTGGCAGGCTGCGCCGACGCAAGGCACGCAACAAGGCTTGACTGCGCCGATCGCGTGCTGGCAGCGCTGGTGCTGCGAACGGCGGCGCCACACTGGCAGCGGGCGGCGCCAGATGCAGCACCCGGCTCGCCAGTCCGGCCAAGCGCGCCAGGCTCGCGGGCTGGTCCAGATCGCCGCACAAAGGCCGGATGCCGTGCTGGCGCAGCCCCGCCACGCGCGCCGGCGAGGAGCTCAGCGCCAGCACATTGACGCGCCCGCCAAGCGCCTTTGCCACACGCAGGCCGATGTCGCCGCAGCCGACGATCAAGACCCGCTCACGGCGAAAGCGCGCCGGCAGCGCACCCAGAGAAGTTTGGTTTGAAGGCAAAATGGAGGGTTGCCCCAGCAGGGGCTTGAATGTTGACGCCAGCCCAAGGATACCGAACTCCATGCCCTTCCAAATTACCGTACAGCCGAGTGGCCGCAGCTTTAGCAGCGAGCCCGGCGAAGCCATTTTGACGGCGGCCATTCGCCAAGGTATTGGCCTGCCCTATGGCTGCAAAGACGGTGCCTGCGGCTCGTGCAAATGCCAAAAAATCTCTGGCGACGTCGTCCATGGCCCGCACCAAAGCAAGGCCTTGAGCGCGCAGGAAGAGGCAGCGGGCTGGGTGCTGGCCTGCTGCGCCGTACCGCAAAGCGATCTGCTGCTGGAGTCGCGCAACGTCACCGACGAGAGCGCATTCCCGGTGCGAAAAATGCCGGTACGGGTCGCACAACTCAACCATCTAGCGGACGACGTCATGCAACTGCGGCTGCAACTGCCTGCGGGTGAACCCCTGCGCTACCACGCGGGCCAGTATGTCGAGTTCTTGTTGGCGGGCGGCCAGCGGCGCGCCTACTCCATGGCCAACGCGCCCCACACACAGACCGATGCACCGGGGCTGGAGCTGCACATCCGCCACATGCCGGGCGGCGTCTTCACCGACCATGTCTTTGGTGCGATGAAAGAAAAAGACATCCAGCGTATTGAGGGGCCATTTGGCAGCTTCTTCCTGCGCGAAGACTCTGAGGCGCCGCTGGTGCTGCTGGCCTCGGGCACCGGCTTTGCACCGATCAAGGCGCTGATCGAGCAGATGCAGTGCCAAAACATTCAGCGCCCCGCCACACTGTACTGGGGCGGACGCCGCCCAGCCGATCTGTACCTGCACCAGTGGATGCTGGAGAAAACCGCGCAAATGCCCAAGCTGCGCTACATACCCGTGCTGTCCGACGCCTTGCCGCAAGACGCCTGGAGCGGTCGCGAAGGCTTTGTCCACCAGGCCGTACTGGACGACCTGCCCGACCTCTCGGCCTACCAGGTCTACGCCTGCGGTGCACCCATCGTGGTGGAGACCGCCCGAACCCAGTACAGCGCCCTGGCCGGTCTGCCACCGGAGCAGTTCTTTGCCGACAGCTTCACCTCGCAGGCCGACAAACAGGGCGACTAAGCGCTGTCTACGCCCCGGCGGGGCTTGGTGGCGCTTGGTTGCGCTTGGTGACCGCGAGCGCCTCGGTGCGGACCGTCAGCCGTCGGCGTTGACCGTCGCACTGCTGCAAGCGGCCTGCGCATCGCTCAAAGACAGCGCCACCGGTTTGCTGCCACGTCCCACCATGTCCAGCAGCTTGGCGGCGGCGTAGCTGACGTCGATGATGCGGCTCTTGCTGTGCGGGCCCCGGTCGTTGATGCGCACCTTCACCGTGCGGCCATTGAGCAGGCTGCGCACACAGACCTGGGTGCCAAACGGCAGCGTCAGATGGGCGGCCGTGAAGTCGTTCATGTCAAAACGCTCGCCGCTGGCGGTGCGGCGCTTGTGAAAGCGCTTGCCGTACCACGAGGCACGGCCACGCACGAACTCGGCCGGTATATCGACGGCGACGGCACGCCGCGCCGTGATCGGCTCGTCAGCACGGGCCGGGCTCTGGGCCGGCGGCGCAGGCTGTGTCGGCGGCACGTCTGGGCTTGGCTCCGGCTGCGTGGGCGCCAAATTCACGCAGGCGCTGGTGGCCAACGCCAAGATCAGCCCCAACGCGCAGCGGCCGCTGCGGCACCAACCGGGCGCGGTGAACGTGGCCCACCCCCGAAGCGCCTGCGGCG
>JAYVXE010000281.1:0-5041 GCA_043785395.1 Burkholderiaceae bacterium
CGCAAGGCCTCGCCTTGGATGCCGGCCCGCGTGACCAGCTCACCGCCTTGCAAGCCGATCTGCGCCGCTATCGAGGCCGCCGGTGGGTGCGCCAACACGGCGCGCGGTTGCTCCAGGCCATACCAGTTGAGCAAGGTGTAGAGCAGGGCCGCCAACAGCAAATTGGCCATCGGGCCGGCCAGCACGGTGGCCGCACGTTGGGCCAGTGGCCGGTTGTTGAAGGCCAGGTGCCGCTCATGCTCGGCCACGGGCGCCTCGCGCTCGTCGAGCATCTTGACGTAGCCGCCCAGGGGCAGCATGCCGATCACAAATTCGGTGGGCGAGCCCTTGGGTTGCCAGCGTAGCAGTGGCTTGCCAAAACCGATCGAGAACCGCAGCACCTTGACGCCACAGGCGACCGCCACCCGGTAGTGGCCATATTCGTGCACGGCGATCAGTACGGCCAAAGTGACAATAAATGCAAGAATGGTGAACATCAGCGCCTAAAACCCCTTAACTTACGCCGCCATGGCGGAAGTTGCATGTTGTGCTGCCGCACGTGCCACAGCGTCAAGCGCAAGCAAAGCGTCCAGCGAAGATGGTGGCGCAACTGTCGTTGCCGCCAAAGTGGCCAAATTCACGTGGTGAATCTGGTCAAAGCGGATACGTCGCTCCAAAAAGGCTTGCACAGCAACCTCGTTCGCGGCGTTGAGCACGGCGGTTGTGCCAGGTGTTGCGGCCAAGGCCTCCCAGGCCAGTTGCAGGCCGGGAAAGCGTGCGGCGTCGGGCACCTCAAAGGTCATGGGCGCCAAGGCGCTGAAGTCCAGGGCCGCAGCCCCACTTTCGATGCGCTCGGGCCAGGCCAGGCCGTAGGCAATTGGAACCCGCATATCGGCGCAGCCCAGTTGCGCCACATACGAGGCGTCGTGGTACTGCACCATCGAATGCACGATGCTTTGCGGATGAACCACGACTTCAATTTGCGCCGGCTCCAGCCCAAACAAATAGCGTGCCTCGATCACCTCCAGCGCCTTGTTCATCATGGTGGCCGAGTCGACCGATATTTTGCGGCCCATGTCCCAGTTCGGATGCGCGCAGGCCTGCTCGGGAGTGACTGCGTGCAGCGTCGCCACGTCGCGGGTACGGAACGGGCCGCCGGAGGCCGTAAGGATGATTTTGCGGACCCGCCGGGCCCAGCTGGTTGGGTCTTCTGGCAGGGCTTGAAAAATCGCCGAATGCTCGCTGTCAATCGGCAACAACCGGGCCCCGCCCGCCGCCACCGCCTGCATGAAGAAGGCGCCGCCGACGACCAAGGCCTCTTTGTTGGCCAGCAGCAGGCGTTTGCCACTGCGCGCCGCCGCCAGGCAGGGGCCAAGACCGGCCGCGCCGACGATGGCCGCCATCACGGCATCGACAGCTTCGTGCGAGGCAATTTCTTGCATCGCATCGGGGGCCGTCAAGACCTGCGTCGCCAGTCCATGGGCCTTGATTTTCTCGGCCAGGGCAAGGCCATGCGGCGCACTCGCCATCACGGCAAAACGTGGCTGAAACTGCGCGCACTGTTGCAGCATGCGCTCGACCTGGGTTGCCGCGCCCAGCGCAAAAACCTCAAAGCGCGCGGGGTGGCGGGCGATCACATCCAGCGTGCTGGTGCCAATCGAGCCGGTCGAGCCGAGCACGGTGATGCGTTGCCGGGGCGCGCTCATAGCCCGCTCCAGGTGCTCAGCAGCAGCGCCAACGGCAGCGTTGGCAACAAGGCGTCGATCCGGTCCAGTACGCCGCCGTGGCCGGGCAACAAGCGGCTGCTGTCCTTGGCCCCGGCGCTGCGTTTGACCAGGGATTCGACCAAATCACCAACCACGCTCATGGCGCTCATGAACAACACGGCGATCAGCAGCAACCAGCTGCTGCGTGCCGCCAACTGGCTGTACCAACTCGCCACGGCGGGGCCCCAATAGGCATCGGCGCCCACCCACAGCCAGGCCAGCAACAACACGGCGGCCATGCCGCCCCAGACGCCCTCCCAGCTTTTGCCGGGGCTGATTGACGGTGCCAGCTTGGCGCGACTGAAGCGCAGCCCCCAGGTGCGTCCGGCAAAATAAGCCGCGATGTCGGCAACCCAGACCAGGGCCAAAATCGACAACAGAAAATTAACCCCGATGACCCGCGCCTGGGCCAGCGCCAGCCACGCCAGGCACAGCGCCAGCACGCCGCCGAGCAGGCGCAGGCTGC
The DNA here is from genome assembly GCA_043785395.1 of Burkholderiaceae bacterium. GTDB lineage: Bacteria > Pseudomonadota > Gammaproteobacteria > Burkholderiales > Burkholderiaceae_C > JAGOEY01. Next base: position 2,212 of record JAYVXE010000281.1, read on the forward strand.
GCGCAATGCGCGACCAGCCGGCCACGCCAGCGCGTAACAGGCCCGCGCCCGCCAGCACCCAGGCGGCACCGGCGGCAAGCCAAAGCAAGGGGAGTTGGGCGTCCAGGCCACCGGCCCACCAAGCGGCCGCCCCCACCAAAAGGCATAGCAGGCCAAGACCGAGTGCGGCGGGATGGCGCAAACCGTTGAGCCGTCCCCACTCCCAGCCGGCCGCCGCCACCAGCAGCAGCGCGAGCGCACAAAATGGCAGCGGCGATGGGTAAAGCAGTGCTGGCAACAAAATCGCCAGCATCACGACGGCGGTGATTACGCGTTGCTTGAGCATGCCGCGCCTCCGTCGGGTTCGTCGGGTCCTGTGGGCCGTGCGCTGGTGGCACTGCGCTGCGGCGCGCCCAGCTGCTCCGAGGTTTGGCCAAAGCGGCGCTCGCGCAGCTGAAAGGCTGTAATCGCTTGGTCGAGCGTGGTTTCGTCAAATTCGGGCCAGAGTTTGTCGCTGAAAAAAAGCTCGGAATAAGCCACTTGCCACAGCAGAAAATTACTGATGCGCTGCTCGCCGCCTGTGCGCACCAGCAAATCTGGGTCCGGCACATGGGCCAGCGCCAGCGCAGCGGCCAAATTGGCTTCGTTCATGGTTTGGCCGCCAGCGGCAACTTTTGCAGCGGCCTGCGCAATGTCCCAGCGCCCGCCGTAGTTGAAGCAGACGTTGAGCACCAGCCGCTGGTTGTCGGCGGTTGCCGCTTCGGCGGCGCGCAGTCCGGCGCAGAGCTGATCGGGCAGACCACTGCGCTCGCCCACAAAATACAGGCGCACGCCGTCGGCCTGCAAACGCGGCACCTCGCGCCCCAACGCCAGCACCAACAACTGCATCAGGCCCGAGACTTCGTCGGCCGGGCGATTCCAGTTTTCGGAAGAGAACGCAAACACCGTCAGCACCGCCACGCCGCGCGCAACACAGGCTTTGACGCAGGCGCGCAAAGCGTCCACGCCCTGCTTGTGGCCAGCAATCCGGGGCAGTAGACGGCGTTTTGCCCAACGGCCATTGCCGTCCATCACGATGGCGATGTGCTGCGGAATGGGCTTCATGGTGCCGGTGCTCGATTCAATGTCAATTTGATATATTTAATAGCTGCTATCGCTTGATTATATTACATTTCAAAACTAAATCATATTGAAATATAGCTATGACTAGCGGTAGCAGCTATGAATAAAATAGTCTTACAGGTTTCGTGCCCGAACTGGACAGCCCTTAAACCGCCATGATTTCCACATCTTTGGCGGCAATCAGGCTGTCGATCTCAGAGATATGCCGATCGGTCACTTTTTGGATATCGGCTTCAGCGCGTTTTTGCTCGTCCTCGGACGCGATTTTGTCCTTCACCAGCTTTTTCACCGACTCGTTGGCATCGCGGCGCAGGTTGCGCACGGAGACCTTGGCATTTTCACCTTCGGTGCGCACCAGCTTGGTCATCTCCTTGCGCCGCTCTTCGCTCATGGCGGGCATCGGCACCCGGATCAGCTCGCCCATGGAGGCCGGATTCAGCCCCAAGTCACTCTCGCGGATGGCTTTTTCAATCTTGGCAGCCATGTTTTTCTCCCACGGCTGGATGCTGATGGTGCGCGCGTCAAGCAGTGCGACGTTGGCGACCTGGCTGAGCGGCACCATGGAGCCGTAGTAGTCGACCTGCACGGTATCGAGCAGCGCCGGATTGGCGCGGCCACTGCGGATGCGCGTCAGGCTGTGCTTGAACGCGGCAATCGACTGGCTCATCTTGGTGGCCAGGGTGTTGTGGATGTCTTCAATGGTCATTTTTTATTCCTTCAGCTTAGGATTTTTTGTCGTGGCTTGGGCTCAGGCGTAAACCAAGGTTCCTTCGTTTTCACCCAGCACAACCCGTTTGAGGCCACCGGGCTTGAGGATGGAGAACACTTTGATGGGGAGTTTTTGGTCGCGGCACAGCGCAAACGCAGTGGCATCCATGATGCCCAGGTTCTGCGCCATGGCCGCGTCGAACGTGATTTCGTCGTAGCGCGTCGCGCTCGGATCGAGCTTGGGGTCGGCAGTGTACACACCGTCGACCTTGGTCGCCTTCAGCACGATTTGTGCGCCGATCTCGGCGCCGCGCAAGGCGGCGGCGGTATCGGTTGTGAAAAACGGATTGCCGGTGCCGGCAGCAAAAACCACCACCTTGCCCTCCTCCAAGTATTGCAAGGCCTTGGGGCGGACGTAGGGCTCAACCACTTGCTCGATCGAGATCGCCGACATCACGCGTGCCGTCAGCCCCTGCTTGCCCATGGCGTCGGCCAGCGCCAATGCATTCATCACGGTGGCCAACATGCCCATGTAGTCGGCGGTGGCGCGGTCCATGCCGACCGAGCCGCCAGCGACGCCCCGGAAAATATTGCCGCCCCCAATCACCACGGCGACCTCGACACCGAGCCGCGTGACCTCGGCAATCTCGCCGACGATGCGCTCGATGGTTGCGCGGTTGATGCCAAACGGGTCATCGCCCATCAGCGACTCGCCAGACAACTTGAGCAGGATCCGCTGGTAAACTGCAGGGGCGGTGGGCATGAAAATTCCTAGGTAAAAACCCGCAAAGAGCGGCAAAAAAACAGCAAATAAAAACAGGCTGCGGCGACCAAAAGCCGCTGATTTTAAGAGATATTCCAAGCTCTTACTGGCCCGTTAACAGGTCTTACATCCATAGAACTTGCGCAAAATCGTCCTGGCCAGGGCAGTTTTGCGCAAGTCTTGGTCAAGCTCTGCCGGCCCACTGCGCAGGCGCCTGCCACACCCCAGCAGCCGGTGCAGAGATGGACAAAGTGCCTG
>JAYVXE010000282.1:0-15482 GCA_043785395.1 Burkholderiaceae bacterium
GCGATCGGCATCGTGCCGCAGGACACCGTTCTCTTCAACGACACGGTCGAATACAACATCGCCTATGGCCGACCGGGGGCGAGCCGCTTGGAGGTCGAGGCGGCCGCGCGCGCCGCGCATATCCACGACTTCATTGCGGCTACACCGCTGGGCTACGCAACCCCGGTCGGCGAGCGCGGCTTGAAGCTGTCGGGCGGTGAGAAGCAGCGCGTGGCGATCGCCCGCACGCTGCTGAAAAACCCGCCGATTTTGATTTTTGATGAAGCCAGCTCGGCGCTGGACTCGGCCAATGAGCGCGCCATCCAGGCCGAGCTCAGCAGTGTGGCGCAGAACAAGACCGTGCTGGTGATTGCGCACCGGCTCTCGACCGTGGTCGATGCGCATGAAATTTTGGTGCTGGAGGGTGGACGCATCAGCGAGCGCGGCAACCATGCACAGCTGCTGGCGCAGGGCGGGCGCTATGCCCAGATGTGGGCCTTGCAACAGGGCCGCGAGTAGCCGCGCTGCCACCGCATAATCCGCGCATGGAAACCAAATGGCTTGAAGATTTTGTCAGCCTGGCTGAAACCCACAGTTTCAGCCGCTCGGCCCAGTTGCGCCATGTCACCCAGCCCGCGTTTTCGCGCCGCATCCAGGCGTTGGAGGCCTGGGCGGGCACCGATTTGGTCGACCGCAGCTCGTACCCGACGCGCCTGACCGCAGCCGGCCAAACCCTGCACGCGCAGGCGCTGGAGATGTTGCAGGCCTTGCAAAGCACCCGCGCCATGCTGCGCGGCCATGCCAGCGTGGGCCAAGACGTGGTGGAGTTCGCCGTCACGCACACGCTGGCCTTTACTTTTTTCCCGACCTGGGTCAGCCATTTGCGCCTGCAATTTGGCCCGATCAAGAGCCGCTTGATTGCGCTCAACGTGCACGACGCGGTGCTGCGCTTGGTCGAGGGCAGCTGCGACCTGCTGATCGCCTACCACCACAGCGCGCAGCCGTTTCAGCTTGACGCCGAGCGCTACGACATGGTGGTCTTGGGCCAAGAAGTGCTGGCACCCTATGCCAAGCCCGACGCCCAAGGGCGCGCGCTGTTCCAGTTGCCAGGCCGCCCGGGGCAGCTCCTGCCCTACCTGGGCTACGCCCCTGGTGCCTACCTGAGCCGGATGGTGGACCAGCTGCTGAAGCAGTCCAGCACCGCCATCCACCTTGACCGGGTGTACGAGACCGACATGGCCGAGGGGCTGAAGGCGATGGCGGTGGAGGGGCATGGCATCGCTTTTCTGCCGTCCAGTGCGGTTCAAAAAGAATTGCACACACAGGCCTTGGTGTCGGCCCTGGGTGCCGGCCTGGAGGGGCTGGAGATGACGATGGAAATCCGGGCCTACCGTGAAAAACCTGGTCGTAAAACGAATGCCAAGGAGGGCCAGAGCATGGCCCATGCGCTCTGGGCCTATTTGGTGACGCAGCAACTGGAGGGGCTCGCTGCGCCGCCCGGCTGAGGGCGTGGGCAAGGCGGCCAACTTGGCCCACCCCCGAAGCGCCTGCGGCGCTCCCCCCTCAAGGGGGCGCACCTGGTGGCCTGGCAGAGCCAGATCCACGGGTGCACTGGAAGCGGCGCGCGCGTCTCGCTGCGCGGTGAACTTGGCCCACCCCCGTAGCGCCTGCGGCGCTCCCCCCTCAAGGGGGCGCACCCGGTGGCCTGGCAGAGCCAGATCCACGGGTGCACTGGGGGCGGCGTGGTTTCGTCGCTCGGTGGGGCTTGGCCCTGTGCATGACAGTTAGCGTGTGCCGCGACGGTTTTTGAATCTGGTGAAATAGGCCGATGGATCTTTCTTCACTTCAGCGCACTTTGTTAAACCGCGCCCAAGGTTTTGGGCGCGCCACCGCAGCGTTTGGGCGCAGCCGCTGGGGTCGGCGTGGCCTGTGGTTGTTGGCGGGCTTGGCGCTGGTGTGGCTGCTGGCGTGGTGGGGCGTGCCGCCGCTGCTCAAACAACAGCTAGAGCGCCAAGGCAGCGCTGCGCTGGGGCGCCGGTTGAGCGTTGGCGCGGTGGATTTCAAGCCCTGGACGCTGGAGCTGAGCTTGCACGATCTGGCCCTGGCCCGCGCGGAGGGCGCGGACGGGGACGGGGATGCGGACGGGGATGGCCCGCAGCTACAGATCAAGCGCATCTACATTGACGGCGCTTTGCAGTCGCTGTGGCGCTGGCTGCCGGTGGTCGATGCGCTAGAGATCGACGCCCCGCAGCTGCGCCTGACGCACCTGGGCGAAGGCCGCCACGACGCGCAAGACATCCTGGAGCGGCTGGGCGCCGGGGCCGACCCGCAGGCCCAGCCCGTCCGCTTTGCCTTGCACAACCTTGTCGTGCGGGGCGGTAGCCTGGATTTGTTCGACCACGCACAGGCGCGCCGCCACCAACTGCGCGGGCTGGAACTTGGCCTGCCGTTTCTGAGCAACCTCGACACCCAGCGCGACGTCTCGGTGCAGCCCCGCTTGGCCTTTACGCTGGATGGCAGCCCGTTTGAGCTTGCGGCCAGCGCCACGCCGTTTGCGGATCAGCGCCACGCCGAGGCACGGATTCAGCTCAAAGGTCTGGACTTGGCGCCTTACCTGGGCTACTTGCCGCGCGGGCCGCTGCAGGTTCAGGGCGCCACGCTGGACGCCGATCTTCGCTTGGTGCTGGGGCCGCCCGTGCTGGCCCCGGCGGCAGCCAATCCAGCGACAAGCAATCCAGCCGCCGCTGGCTTGGCGTCGCTCCAGCTCAGCGGCAGCGTGCAACTGGCCAAGCTCCAAGCCGTCGACGCCAGCGGCCAGCCCTTGTTGGCGTTTGCCACCTTGACGCTGGGGTTGAGCGACGTGCGCCCGCTGGAGCGGGTGCTGCATCTGTCCAACCTGGAGCTGAATGCCCCGCAACTCCATGTGCGGCGCAATGCGAAGGGTCAATTCCAGGTTTTGACGCCGGTGGCCCCTGCTTCAAATGCTATTAAAAAGATAGCTAAAAGCGCAGGTGCAGTAAGCGATAGGGGCCTAAAAAGCTTAAAAACAAAAGAGGCGGAGCCGGTGTGGGACATCGCGCTTGACCGGCTTGCCGTGCAAGCCGGCACACTCACCTGGCGCGACGCCAGCACCACGCCCGCCGCCGCACTGGTGCTGAGCGAGGTGGCGCTGCAAGCCGATGCGCTGACCTGGCCCCTGAGCCCGGCCCTGTCTTGGCGGGGCAGCGCGAGCTTGCAGGGCCCTGGGCCGGCCCCGGCCCAGGGCCGCCTGCGTTTCAGCGGCAGCGGCACGCCCCAGGCCGGGCGCTTGGCGCTGGCGCTGGAGGCGCTGCCATTGGCACTGGGCGGCGCGTACTTGGCGCCGTGGCTGGTGCCGCAGCTCAGTGGCCAGCTGTCGGCCCAACTCGGCCTTGGTTGGCGGGGCTCGGAGGTGGCGCTGCAACTGCGTCAACTCACACTCGATCAGCCCGCGCTGACCCAGGACGCGCAGACGCTGGCCAGTGCCAAGCAACTGCGGCTGGAAGACCTTCAGCTCGATTGGGCCAAGCGCCGCTTGCAGCTGGGGCGGCTGGCGCTCAGCGCGCCGCAGCTCAGCTTGGCGCGGGACCCGGCTGGGCAATGGATGTTTGCGCACTGGCTGCGCACACCGGCCACCGTTGCCCCGCCCGGCGCGCTGGCTACACCTGCTACAGCGGCTACAGCGGCTACAGCGTGGACGTTCAACATCCAAGCCGCCGAGCTCGACGCCGGCCGCCTGGCCTACCGTGACGCCAGCACCTTGCAGCCGGTGGCGTTCGATCTGTCGGAGCTGAAACTGGCGCTCAGCGACTTCGCGCCGCTGGCAACAGCAGCAACTGCAACAGCAACAGCACCGCCACCGTCTCCCCTGACGCTGTCCGGGCGGATCCGGGCCGGGCGCACCGAGGCCGGACAGTTCAGCTACCGGGGCCGGGTTGGCTTAGCGCCCTTGGCGGCCGAGGGTCAGCTGCATGCGAGCCGGCTGCCCGTGCATGCGCTGGAGCCCTATTTCACCGACATGCTGAACCTGGACGTGCGCCGTGCCGACGCCAGCTACCAAGGCCATGTGCTGTACCGCAGCACGGCCGCCGGGACGGCGCTGCAACTCAAGGGTGATGCACTGCTGGAGGACGTGCGCGTCAACAGCGTGCTGGCGTTGCCGCCTGTGCCGGCGGCGTTGGCGCCCAGCCCACCCAGCCCGCCCGGCACGCAGGGGGAGGGCGACAGCAGCAGTGGGCGCAGCGGTGCGCGCGGCCCCGCGCTGTTGAACTGGAAGGCCTTGAATCTGCGCGGCCTTGAATTTGCCTTGGCACCGGGCCAGGCGAGCCGGATGGCGCTGGCCGAGACCACGTTGCGGGATTTTTTTGCGCGTGTGACGGTGTTTGAAGACGGGCGCATCAACGTGCAGGACTGGCTGAAAACGCCGGCAGCGCCGCTCGACGGAGCCGTCCGCAGTGCGCCGCCAAGCACCCCACCGAGCGCGCCGATCATCCACTTCGGCCCGGTGACGCTGCTCAATGGCCGGGTGGCGTTCTCGGACCGCTTCATCCGGCCCAACTACAGCGCCAACCTGAGCGCCTTGACGGGCCGCTTGGGCGCCTTCTCCAGCGTCGCACCGCAGGCCACGCCGCAGATGGCCGAGCTTGAGCTGCGCGGCCTGGTCGAGGGCACGGCGTCGCTCGAAGTGCTGGGCCAGCTCAACCCCTTGGCAACGCCCTTGGCGCTCGATTTGCGGGCCAAAGTGCGCGACTTGGAGCTGGCACCCTTGTCGCCCTACGCGGTCAAGTACGCTGGCCACGGCATCGAGCGCGGCAAGCTCAATGTGGACGTGGCCTACCGCGTCCAAGCCAACGGCGAGCTCAGCGCGCGCAACAAAATCACGCTGCACCAGCTGGTGTTTGGCGACCCGGTGGCGGGCGCGCCGGCCAGCCTGCCGGTACGGCTGGCCGCAGCTTTGCTGGCCGACAGCAAAGGTGTGATCGACATCGAGCTGCCGATCCAGGGCTCGGTCAACGACCCGCAGTTCAGCGTCGCCCCGGTGGTCTTCAAAGCGCTCGGCCAACTGTTGTTGAAGGCCGTGACATCGCCGTTCAGCCTGCTCGGCAAGGCCTTTGGCGACAGCGCCACCAGCGCATTGAGCCAAGTGCCGTTTGCGCCCGGCAGCGCCGAGCTGAGCGAGGGCGCGCGCAGCGGGCTCGACCAGGTCGCCCAGATGCTGAACAGCCGCAGCGCGCTGAAGGTGACGGTGGTCGGCAGCGCCAGCCTAGAGGCCGAGCGCGAGGCCTTGAAGCAGCAGCGCTTGGAGCGCTTGTTGCGCGCTGAAAAACGCCGCAGCACCAGCGCCGGCGGGAACGCCGAGCCTGACCGCACCAGCAGCACCAGCACCAATAGCATCAGCGAAGCCGAGTACCCCGCGCTGCTGGCTGCGCTCTACCAGCGCAGCGACATGGTCAAGCCGCGCAACCTGCTTGGCCTGGCCAGCGCCATTCCGGCAGCGCAGATGCAGGCCTTGCTGCTGGCCAACACCACGCTGCCCGACGATGCCGCCCAAACGCTGGCGGCGCAGCGCGCCAGCGTGGTGCGCGACTATTTGCTTGCGCAAAAGCTGCCGCCCGAGAGGCTCTTTCTGGGGGCTGCCAAAGTGCTTGAATCCGAGGCCCAGTGGACGCCCAGCGCCCACTTGAATCTCAGTACGCAGTAGTTGTGTTGGAGGCCATGCCATTAAGCGCCCAAAACCCGGCGAAAATAGCGCCAACATCGGCACGCGCATTGCGTGCTACCGACGACCACCGTCCGCTTAGGCGTTGGGCCGTCGCCAATTAACTTTTATGAGACTCCATGTTTCCTTTTCCATCCCGCAATACCATGTCAGACGCCGCAGAAACCACACCAACCCCGGCCAAGACGGCCGATGCCCATCCGCTTGACGCCCTGACTGGCGGTGCTTTTTCGGCCCCGACCTCGGGCGAGCGGGCGGCCCGTGTGCGCGAGTGGCTGGCCAGCAACCCGGCGTCCGAGCAGGTGCAAGAAGTCTTCAAAGAGCTCAGCGTGCGCGACAAGGGCGCGGCCAAGCCCTTGCGTGAAAAACTCGACGAACTCAAGCGCGCCAAAGGCCAAGAAGCGATTGCCGCCGAATGGGCCGACAAAGCGCAGACGCTGCTGGCCCTGACCAAGCTCAACATCGCCGACGCCCTGGCCTGGCAGCGCGACGCCGCCCGTGCGGGCGCGCCGCTGTCGCGCGAGCCTTTGTCGCGGCTCAAAGTGCAGCTGGCCGAGCGCATCAAAGTGATCGAAGACCTGCAACACCGGGTGCAAGTCCAGCGAGAGGCAGCGGTGCTGCTGGCGCAGCGCACCGAAATCTTGTCGACCAAATCGTGGCACGACGCCCAAGCCGCCAGCGTTGCCCTGCGCAGCGACGTGCAGCACTGGCAAGACCAGGCCAGCGTGCTGGCCGGCGATGCCAACTGGGCCAGCGTCGAGGCCAAGTACCCGCCGCTGCTTGACGGATCGCGCAGCCAATTGCTGGTGGTGTGGGACGCGTTCCAAGCCGCGCTGGCGCTGACCGTCGCTGCGGCGGCCGACAGCGCCGCAGCACTGCCGCCGGTGCCCGTCTGGGCCGATGAGTTGCGCGCCGCCCGTGGCCTGCCGCTGGAGGTTGGCGCAAGCAACGCCGCACGCCCACCGAAGCCCGGAAAACCCAAAATCGCCCCCAAAGCGGCCCCTGAAGTGCATGGGCAATCCGTACTCAGCGTGCGCGAGGCCCTGGTCAAACTAGAGCAAGAAACCGCCCAAGGCCATGGCAAAGCCAGTGTTGGTGCCGCTGCGGCACTGCGCGGCGTGCTCAAAGAACACGGTAAATTCATCGACGCAGGCCTGGAGCAGCAAGTGCACGCAGCGCTGGTTGCCGCCGGTGAGCTGGAGGGCTGGCAACGCTGGAGCGCCGATCAGGTGCGCGAAGAACTGGTTGGCAAGGCCGAGTCCTTGCTCAAGCGCCCCGAAGGCCAAGGCCTGGGCGGGCGCAAGATGCAAGACAGCCTGCGCCAGTTGCGCGAGCAGTGGAAACAGGCCGACCAAGGCGGCGCGCCCAACCATGCGCTTTGGCGGCGCTTTGACGAAGCCTGCAACGAGGCGCACAAAGTGGTCGAAGCCTGGCTCGAAAAAATCAAGGCCGAAGCCGCGCAACAGCGCGCACAGCGCCTGGCCCTGATCGACGAGCTCAGCGCCTGGGGCGCCGCGCAGGCGGCCAACACCGACTGGAAAACTGTCTACCGTGGCCTGTGCCAATTTGGTGACCGCTGGCGCGAGGCCGGCCACGTGGGCGAAAAGGCCTTGGCCGAGCTGCAAGCCCTGTGGCAAAGCGCCATCAGCCTGGCCGCCGCGCCGTTCGAGGCCGCCCAAAAACAAAGCCTTGAGCACCGCCACGCCATGATCGAAGAGGCCCGCGTGCTCGGCGAAAGCGCACAGCTGCGGATTGACGCCGTCAAGGCCTTGCAGCAACGCTGGCAGCACGAGGCGCAGGGCATGCCGCTGGAGCGCAAGTTTGAGCAAAAACTGTGGGACGCCTTTCGCAAACCCATCGACGACGCCTTCAACCGCAAAACCGTCGAGCGCGAAAAAGCCGCTGGTGAACTCAGTGCACACGACCGCCGCGTGCTCGATGCCTCCAAAGCCCTGGACGCAGCCAGCGCCAGCGGTGAGGCCCAGCAGATCCGCAGCGCCATGGCCGCACTCGATGCGGCCCTGCGCGGCCAAGCCCTGGCCCAGGCCGAAGTTGCCGCCCAGCAAGACGCCCAGCCGGTTGCCGCCGTTGCAGTTGCCGCCGCCGCCGTTGCTGTCGATGCAGCCGATGCCGCTGTGGCGTCAAGCGAGCAGGCCGAGCCAGCAACGGCGAGTGCGCAGCCCGCGCCCGACAACGCCGCCGCCCAAGATGCCGCTGCGCCCGCCGAGGAGGCGGCTGTCGTGGATGCCGAGGCCGGTACTGATGCCGGTACTGATGCCGGTACTGATGTTGTTACCGAGGCCGATGCGGCCGAGCCGGTGGTCGCAGCGCCAGCGCCGCCGCCGGTGCGCAAACCCGTCATCGCCATGCGCGGCGACGACCGCCCGGGCATGAAAAAAGCCGAGTCCAGCAGCGCTGGCCGAGGCGGCAAGTTTGGCGACCGCAAAGACGCGCCACGCGGGGCGGCCCGCCCTGGTGACAACAAATTTGAGCCACGCCGCGACGACCGTGGCCCGCGCCCGGACAGCCGCGACAGTGGCCGCTACGGTGACCGTCCTGCCTTCGAGGAGCGCGGCCCGCGCCTGGGTGACGCCGCCTTCCGGGCCCAGCGCGAAGCCCTGGAAAACGCCCAGCAGACCTTGAAAAAACTCGCCATCCAAGCCCACGGTGAAGTCCTGACCGAGCTGCTCGGGGCCTGGGAAAAGCGCGACGCCGCCCAACTCCCCGGTGCCCAAGCCCTGGGCCGTGCTGTCACCGGCGCCACCCGCAGCGCCTGGGCGCAAAGCCTGGGCAATGCGCCCCAGAGTGAGGCCAAGGCCACCGCCGAAGCCTTGTTGCGCCTGGAGATGGCGGCTGAAGTGCCGAGCCCGGCCGAGCACATCAGCGCCCGGCGCATGTTGCAGCTGCAACTGCTGACCCGCCGCCATGACCCGGCCCCGGCCCAAACCTGGGGCCAAGATGTCGCCAAGGTACTGGCCAGTGGCTTTGAGGCAGGCAGCGCCCGGCGCGTGCAAAACGTGTTGAAGGCCCTGTTGACAAAGTAGGGGCACTGCTGGCCCCCCGTTCCCGCGTGATCCGGGGGCCGGGCTGTGGCCGCTTGGGCGCCGGCCTTCTCGGTCTGATCTGGCCGGGCTCGGGGCTGGCGCAGGCCTGGATATCACCGCCGTGACAGACGCCGGCCCCGCGCAACCGCACAATCCGGGTTTTTGTCGTCGCCCCTTCCTTTGGAGACATCTACATGGCCCGTACGGTTCAACAACTCTTCGATTTGCGTGGCAAAACCGCCCTGGTCACTGGGGGCTCGCGCGGACTGGGGCTGCAAATGGCGCATGCGCTGGGCGAGGCCGGCGCGCGCGTGATGCTGAGCTCGCGCAAGGCCGCAGACTTGGAGCAGGCCACGGGCGTGTTGCGGGCCGCCGGCATCGATGCCCAGTGGCTGGTGGCCGACTGCGCCCAAGAGGTCGATGCGCGTGGCCTGGTCGACCAGACCGTAGAGCGCCTCGGTGGCCTTGACATCCTGGTCAACAACGCCGGTGCCAGCTGGGGCGCCGCCGCCGAAGACCATCCGGTTGCGGCCTGGGACAAGGTGATGAATTTGAATGTGCGCGGCTACTTCATCCTGGCGCAGCAGGCGGCCAAGCGCAGCATGATTGCCCGTGGTGGACGCATCATCAATATTGCCTCGATTGCCGGCCTTGGCGGCAACCGGCCCGAGATGCAAACCCTGGCCTACAACACCTCAAAAAGCGCCGTGATTGGCTTTACCCACACGCTGGCCGCCGAATGGGGCAAATACCAAATCACTGTCAACGCGATTTGCCCCGGTTTTTTCCTGACCAAGCTGACCAGTGGGCTGATCCAAAGCATTGGCCAAGAGCAGATGACGGCCCATGTGCCGCTGGGGCGGCTGGGCGACGACGAAGACCTCAAAGGCATCACGCTGCTGTATGCCAGTGCTGCGGGCAAACACATTACCGGCCAGTGGCTGGGCGTCGACGGTGGCGTCAGCGTGGTGCTGGGCGGATGAGCGCGCGCGCTACGCTGGAGCTGGCCCTGCCCCTGTCTTCTTCTGCGGCGGCGGACCTTGCTGGGGCAAGCCAGGACGCGTACCGACAAGCGATGTTGAAGAACTATGCGGCGCAAATTCCGTTTGCACGCCTGCTGGGCTTTGAGCTCACGCATTTTGAGGGCGGCGAGTCGGCGCTGCGCTACCTGCCCTTGCCCGAGCATCTAAACACCTTCGATGTCGCCCACGGAGGGGCTTGCATGACGCTGTTGGATGTGGCGATGGCGGCGGCTGCGCGCAGCCAGACGCCAGATTTTGGCGTCGTCACCATCGAGATGAAGACCAGCTTTATGCGCCCGTCGGTCGGGCCTTTGGTGGCGCGTGGACGGCTGCTGCACCGCAGCGCCACGCTGGCCTTTGTCGAGGCCAAAATCTTTGACGCCCAAGAGCAGCTCTGTGCCCATGCCAGCGGCACCTTCAAATATGTGAAAAAACGCGTGGCCGAAGGGGCGAACGCCGCAGCCTCGGCGTCGACCGATTAACTGTCATGCATGGGCCAAGCACCCCGAACAATGAAGCCGCTCCGCAGGCGCTTCGGGGGTGGGTCATGTTAAGCCGCCGTTGCCGCCGCGACCTTTGGTCAGCAGGCCTGGTTTTGTAAATTTATACAAAAAAGTGCTGTAACGCTTTATATATAAGCGGTAGCAGCTATCATTTTTAATGTTCCCGAAATCCCGGGCACATGGCATGCACCAAGGAGTTCCTATGCCGCTTAATTTGCAACAAATTTTGGACAACCGGCCCAGCGCCGACGCCCTGGCCAGCAACTTCAAGCTGATCAGCAGCCAGACGCCGGCCCTGCAAGACCAGCAGGTGCTGGTGCGCCACCATTTTCTAAGCCTGGACCCGTACATGCGCGGGCGCATGAACGACACCAAGAGCTATACCCAGCCGCAGCCGGTGGGCGAGGTGATGCAAGGCGGCACGGTGGGCGAGGTGCTCGAGAGCCGACACCCGCACTACGCGGTGGGCGACCGGGTGCTGGGCTTTGGTGGCTGGCAGCAGTACAGCGTGGTGGACGCCGCCCAGCCCGGCACGCTAAAGAAGGTCGATACCGCGCAGATCCCGCTGTCCTACTACCTGGGCGCAGTCGGCATGCCGGGCGTGACCGCGTGGTACGGGCTGGTCAAAATCATTGCGCCCAAGGCCGGTGACACACTGGTCGTCAGCGCTGCCAGCGGCGCCGTGGGCAGCGCCTTTGGTGTGTTGGCCAAGGCGCGCGGCTGCCGCGTTGTCGGCATTGCCGGGGGGCCCGAAAAATGCCACTACCTGGTGCAAGAACTGGGCTTTGATGCCGCCATCGACCACCGCCAGCACAGCGATGCAAAAAGCCTGAGCGCCGCCCTCAAAGCGGCCTGCCCGAGCGGCATCGACGGTTATTTCGAAAACGTCGGTGGCATGATTTTGGACGCCGTGCTACTGCGCATGAACGCCTTTGGCCGCATCGCTCTGTGCGGCATGATCGCCGGCTACGACGGCGCACCACTGCCGCTGAGCCACCCGGCGCTGCTCTTGGTCAATCGGCTGAAGATACAAGGCTTCATCGTCAGCGAGCAGATGCAGGTCTGGCCCGAGGCGCTGGCCGAGTTGGCCGGCCTTGTCGCCAGCGGCAAGCTGCGCCCCCGCGAGTCGATTGCGCAAGGCATCGAGGCCGCGCCGCAGGCCTTTTTAGACCTGCTCAAAGGGCGCAACTTTGGCAAACAGCTGGTGCAATTGGTCTGATCTTCAGCGCGCCTGCGGAAGAGGCGAGCTGTCCTGCCATTCATTGAAAGGTCTTGTGCATGTCCGATTTGATCCTCCACCATTACCCGCAATCGCCGTTTGCTGAAAAAGCCCGTTTGATGCTTGGCTACAAGCAGCTGGCCTGGCAATCGGTGCACATTCCGATGCTGGCGCCCAAGCCCGAGCTGGTCGCGCTGACCGGCGGCTACCGGCGCACGCCGGTCTTGCAAATCGGCGCCGACATTTACTGCGACACGGCGCTGATCTGCGATGTGCTGGAGCATCTGGCACCGACGCCGACGCTTTACCCGGCGCCGCGCGGCCTGGCGCGAACCCTGGCGCAGTGGGGCGACAACACATTGTTTTGGGCCTCGATCGCCTGGAGCATGCAAGCCACCGGTTTGGCCGACATGTTTGGCGGCGCCCCGCCCGAGGCGGCCCAGGCCTTTGGCGCAGACCGCCGGGCAATGCGCGCCACGATGGGCATGGCACGCCCGTCCGATGCCGCAGCTGCCTATAAATCCTACCTGCGCCGCCTTGGTGACATGCTCCACGCGCAGCCCTTTTTGCTTGGCAGCCAGCCCAGCGTGGCCGACTTCGCCTGCTACCACCCGCTGTGGTTTACCCAGACCCAAACGCCGTCAAGGGCTGCCATTTTGGAGACCTCACCCCTGGTGCAGGACTGGTTGGCGCGCATGGCCGCGTTGGGCCACGGCACATCGACAGCGTGCAGCGCTGCGCAGGCCATCGACAAAGCCGCCAGCGCTGAGCCCGCTGTCGCACAGCCGTTATTGCGCGACAGCATGTTCCAAGACGAGCACGGCATAGCGCTCGGCAGCCTGGTGAGTGTGCGGGCCGAGAGTTTTGGCACCGAGGCCTGCGTGGGCGTATTGCTGGCGGCCAGCCGCACCCACTACAGCCTGCGTCGCAACGACCCGCGCGCGGGCACGGTGCACGTGCACTTCCCGCGTATCGGCTACGTACTTCAACGCGCAGAGGAAAACACATGACATACAACTTCCATGGCAAGACGGCGGTATTGACCGGGGCCGGTTCCGGCTTCGGCTTGGAGTGCGCCCGCATCGCGGCCGCACGCGGCATGAACCTGGTGCTGGTCGATGTCCAGCAAGACGCGCTCGACGCCGCCCAGGCTGAGTGCGAGGCCGCCGGCGTGGCCGTGTTGGCGCGCCGGGTCGATGTCGCCAGCGCCGCCCAAATGGAGGCCTTGGCGCAGGCCGTACAGCAGCGCTTTGGCGCGCCGCACTTTGTCTTCAACAACGCCGGCGTCGGCGCCGGTGGCCTGGTCTGGGAGAACTCGGTGGCCGACTGGGACTGGGTGCTTGGGGTTGACCTGATGGGCGTGGTGCACGGCGTGCGCCTGTTCACGCCGATGATGCTGGCCGCCGCCCGGCAAGACCCGCACTACCGAGGCCACATCACCAACACCGCCAGCATGGCCGGGCTGCTGACGCCGCCCAACATGGGTATTTACAACGCCGCCAAAGCCGCCGTCGTCAGCCTGACCGAAACCCTGTACCAAGACTTGGCGCTGGTCACCGAGCAAGTCCACGCCAGCTTGCTATGCCCGTACTTTGTGCCGACCGGCATCGGCCAAAGCGAGCGCAACCGGCCACACGAGCCCGGTGCAGCGCTGACCAAAAGCCAGCTGATTGGCCAGGCCATGGGCAACAAGGCGGTCAGCAGCGGCAAAGTCAGTGCGCAGCAGGTTGCGCACAAAGTCTTTGATGCCATCCGCGACCAGCAGTTCTACGTCTTCAGCCACCCCCAGGCACTGGGCAACGTCAAGAGCCGGATGCAGAGCATCGTGGCAGGCACCAACCCGGCCGACCCGTTCCTAGAGCGCCCCGACCTCGGCGCGCAACTGCGTGCGCAGCTGCGCGAGGACTGATGGATTGACGGCTGAATCCGTGATCTAAAAATCGACAGGCCCGCAAACGTACCCAAGCGCGCCGCCGCACCTGCTCGCACACCGAAGCGCACAGCGCACGCCCCCACATGAGCTCCAACACCAGCCAACCATCCTCGCCGTCTTCGCTGCTGCCGCTGGAGCTGGTGACACACCGGGTCAAGGTGCTGCGCGGTCAGCGGGTCATCGTCGATGCCGATTTGGCCGCTCTGTACGGGGTGGAGACCAAGCGTTTCAACGAGGCCGTCAAACGCAATGCCGAGAAGTTTCCGGCGGATTTCATGTTCCAGCTCTCCGCCGAGGAGTTTGCGGCTTTGAGGTCGCAAATTGCGACCTCAAACGAGAGCAGCACGCCCAACGCCCCCGGACGGGGTGGCAGGCGTTACGCGCCACAGGTGTTTACCGAGCATGGCGCGCTGATGGCGGCCACCATCCTCAATAGCCCGCGTGCGGTTGAGGTGTCGGTGTATGTGGTGCGCGCTTTTGTGCAGCTTCGCGATATGGCCAATACCCACCAGGGTCTGGCCAAGCGGCTCGATGCGCTGGAGGAGAAGACCGAAGCGCTGGCCATGTCGCATGACACTTTCAGCCGCAATACGCGCAACCAACTGAGGCAGATTTTTGAGGCACTGCGTGAGCTGGCCGCACCAGCTGAGCCACCGCCACCACCCAAGCGGCCTATCGGGTTCATCACGCCAGAGGACAAGCCCAGCAAGCCAGGGGCCACCAAGGCAAAGGCGGCGGGCAAGAAGACGTAGCGCGCCACCGTTCAGCGGCTAAAAAAAAGAAGCCACCCGAACCCCACAGCTGAGGTCTATATACTGCGGCTCGTGCGGTTGAATGGCTTATCCGTGGCATCGTTTTATCCTCAGCCAAATGATCGTAGCCCGGGGATTTGCCAAGCTGCACCAAGAATGGTGTTCCACAGACGCAGTATCTGTGCACACATACGCAAGTCTTGTAGGCGCTCGCCGCAAAAAAACAACCCCGCCAGTGATTGAACCGAGATTGTCCATTAGGCGGCCCTTCGGGCCTACGCGGGTGCTGGCGGACGATTTGCGGCCATTTTGGCCCCTGCTTCGCAACTCGCCTCGCCATCCCCTCGCGTCCTAATGGACAATCTCGGTTGAAATGCCCAACACCTTCCTCGACAACTACCGCCTGCTGGCGCGCTACAACGCCTGGTTCAACACCCGTTTGTTGGATGCCTGTGAAACGCTGGACGACACAGCCCGCAAGCAGGACCGGGGTGCGTTCTTCGGCTCCCTCCACCATACGCTGAACCATCTGGTTGTGGCCGACCAGGTCTGGCTCCAACGCCTGCGCCAGTGTGGTGCCGACCATGGCGTGGTGTGTGCCGCGTTAGGCGGCGCGGTGCTCGACTTGCCCGCCGACGCCACGCTGTCCACCGTGCTGTTCGACGACTGGGCCGCATTACGTGCCAAACGTTTGCAACTGGACCAGGCCATCGAAGCCTGGCTGGCGGAACTGCCGCCAAGCTTTCTGCTGCTGACCATGCGTTACGCCAACTCCAAAGGCGTGCAGCGCGCCCACCCGGCCTGGCAGGCGCTGACCCATTTCTTCAACCACCAGACCCACCACCGGGGCCAGACCACCACGCTGCTGGCACAGGCCGGGGTGGATGTGGGGGTAACGGATATGGTGGCCTTGCTCTAGGAGCCTGTCGGACTTGGAAATCGTCGGCTGCAAATTGGCCGCAGCGGTCCATTTTTGGCTTCGCCGCTCTTCGAGAACACCGTATTTTTGACCCATAGCCGTGCTATGTGCCTGCAAATTCGGCAAAAACTGTCCTCGCTGGGGCCAATTTTGTAGAAACCTGCGGTTTTCGCTTTCGACGCTCCAAGTCCGACAGGCTCCTAGCGCATTTGCTATTATTTTTATAGCTTCTTGCGTAGATGCAAAGGCCGGGGCGTGTGCCCCTCGTGCAACACGCGGCGCATGGTGGAGACAGCGGCGCACCTGACGGACCACGTCTTCCCCCGCCTGCCGGTGCGCCAGTGGGTGCTGTCGGTGCCCAAGCGGCTGCGCTA
>JAYVXE010000283.1:0-5028 GCA_043785395.1 Burkholderiaceae bacterium
CACCCTCGTATGCATCCAACTGCGGTTTCTAGGATGAACCCATCCTCTCCTGATACCCCCGAAGCCCCCGGTGCCGAGCCCGACAGCGCCGAGCCCAGCGGCCCGGTTGAGGCGTTGCCGCCGAGCATTCGGATCGCTGTTTTGCGTGCCAGCGCGCCATGGCACTGGCTGCTGCGCGGCGCACGTGATCTGCGCGCGCATGCCGGCATTGCGCTGTTCTATGGGCTGTGCTTTTGGGCCATGGCGCAAGTGCTGGGCCTGGTGTTTCGCAACCGTCCCGAGTACGCCATGTCGGTGGTCTCGGGCTGCTTGCTGGTCGGCCCTTTTTTGGCCATGGGCCTGTACGACGTCAGCCGCCGGCGCGGGCGCGGCCAAACGCCAACGCTGGGGGCCTCGCTGATCTGCTGGCGCCCGCATCTGGGCAGCATGGGCTTGCTGGTTTTGGTGCTGGCCGTGTTGGAGCTGCTCTGGGGACGGGCCTCGCTGGTCGTGTTTGCCGTGTTTTTCAACACCGGCATGCCTTCCACCACCGGTGTGGTGCAAGCCATTTTCAACCCCGGCAACTGGGAATTCGTGCTGGTCTATCTGGCGGTCGGCGGTGTTTTTGCCACCCTGGTGTTCTCGACCATGGTGGTGTCGATGCCGATGATTTTGGACCGTGACACCGATGCAATCAGCGCTGCCATTACCA
Source organism: Burkholderiaceae bacterium (assembly GCA_043785395.1). Taxonomy (GTDB): domain Bacteria; phylum Pseudomonadota; class Gammaproteobacteria; order Burkholderiales; family Burkholderiaceae_C; genus JAGOEY01. The sequence goes on from JAYVXE010000283.1 coordinate 692, forward strand.
GTTTGCGGGTGGTCTCGGACAACGTGGGCGTGATGCTGCTGTGGGGCGTGCTGATTGTGGTGCTGATCGGTTTGGCGCTGGCGTCGCCTTGGGGTCTGGGCTTGCTGGTACTGGGCCCGCTGCTCGGGCATGCGAGCTGGCACGCTTACTGCAGCGCCGTGCAGGGGCCTGAATTTGAGTCCGAGACCGAGCCGGATGCCTGATCGGGACTTGGCAACCTGCTACAGTTGACGACAGACATTGAAAGGATATTTTGGCTACACCTAACTACGGCTACGAAAAGCGGCAAAAAGAACTTGCGAAAAAACGCAAGAAAGAGGACAAACTCAAGGCCAAATCGGAGCGCAAGCCCGACCAAGCTTATGGGCAGGGCGACGGCCCAGGGCTGTCGGAAGGCCAGCCCGCACCCACCGAGCCCAGCGCCTGAGCCGCAGCGCTGCCGCAGCGGCAGCGCGATCTATTCCCCGCATTCCCCCACGCCAGCCCAGGTCGGCTAGCGCAGCAGCTTTTTCAGTTCTTTCCAAACATTGTTCAAGATCACCGGATGCGCCTGGGCCAGCGGATGGATGCGGTCGGCCTGGAACAGGGCTGTGGCATCGGGCTGATCGGCCACGCCCTGGAGCAAAAACGGCACCAAGGCCGCTTGCTGCGCCTTGGCCACTGCGCTAAACAACTGCGCAAAGCGTTGGCCGTAGTCGCGGCCATAGTTTGGGGGAACCTGCATTCCAAGCAGCAGCACCTTGGCGCCTGATTTTTGTGCGGCAGCAGTCATCCAGCGTAAATTGTCTTCGGTATGCGCCAGGGACAGGCCGCGCAAAGCGTCGTTGGCGCCCAGCTCCAGCACCACATGGCTGGGCCGGTGCTGCGCCAGCAAGGCCGCCAGGCGGCTGCGCCCGCCCGCCGTGGTCTCGCCGCTGATGCTGGCATTGATGACGCGGGTGGCGATTTTTGCCTGCGCCAGGCGCGCCTCCAGCAGCGCCACCCAACCCTCGCCGCGCTTGAGCCCATACTCGGCGCTCAGTGAGTCGCCCAAGATCAAAATGCCCGCTTTGGGCGCAGTTTGCTGCGCAAGAGCGCCCGTGCTGGCCAAAACCAGAGATGCACCCCCGTGCAGAATAAAGTGTCGACGGATCACAACGAAAAACCTTTCATGCCAGAACTACCATCCTCTTCCCCTGTGTCTTCCTCTTTGCAGCCCGCGCCCATCATTGCGGTGGCCCATGTTTTCAAATCAGTCACCGACTCTAGCGGCACGCTCGACATTTTGCGCGACATTGATTTTGAGCTTGCGGCCCAGGAAACGGTGGCCATTGTCGGCGCCTCGGGCTCGGGCAAAAGCACGCTGTTGGCCATCATCGCTGGTCTGGACACGCCGACGCGGGGAACGGTTCATGTGGACGGCTGCGATTTGTTTGCGCTCGACGAGGACGCGCGCGCGGCCTTGCGGGCACAGAAAATGGGTTTTGTGTTCCAGAGCTTTCAACTCATGGGCAGCCTGAGCGCCCTGGAAAACGTCATGCTGCCGCTGGAGCTGGCCGGTCGGCGCGACGCCCGCCAAGCCGCCACCGAGATGCTGCAACGCGTTGGGCTGGGCGAGCGCCTTGGCCACTACCCCAAGCTGCTGTCGGGCGGCGAGCAGCAGCGCGTGGCCTTGGCCCGTGCCTTTGTGGTGCAGCCCGCGGTACTGCTGGCCGACGAGCCAACCGGCAGCCTGGACTTTGCCACCGGCGACAAAGTGATGGAGCTGATGTTTGCGCTGAACCGCGAGCTCGGCACCACGCTGATTTTGGTGACCCACGACCGCGCCATTGCGGCGCGGTGCAGCCGCAGCATCACGGTCGAGGCAGGAAGAATCGTCTAACTCACGACTTACGCAAAAATCCACAGGTAGCGTTTTTCAAAAAGCTCAGACGCTACAGCTAGTGTCTATCAACAAGGTTTGCGTAAGTCCTATAACTGTCATGCATGGGCCCAGCACCACCGAGCGATGAAACAAGGAAAGCGACGACGAGCGCCGCAGGCGCTTCGGGGTGTTTCACGTTAAGCCTGAGCGGGCGCACACCTGGTCGGCCGACGCTGTACCGGCAGGCCTTGGACTAAATTCTTATAAAAACTGCTGTTAACGCTATATATACATGCGTAAGTAGCTATGAAAACAATAGCATTCAATCGACCTGAACGCCGGCCTTCGCGCTCAGCCGCCAACGGCTTGGCTTAAGCTGTCGGGGCTCACCATGCCGTGCGCCCCGCTCTCCCTCCAACCCAACACCATTGCGTGCGACCCCGGTCGCCGCGCTCAGCCATGCGCGACCAAGACCGTGCCACACCATGAACGCCGTAGAAATCGAGCAGGCCATCTCCGACCTGGCCCTTCAGCCCTTTGACGCGGCAGAGTTTGCGTATGCATTTTTGGCCGCTTTTGGCAACAAAGACACCACCCTCAAGCGCCTGCGCACCGGCAACAACAACAGCTCCGAGCTGCCCGGCGGTGTGCTGCTGCGCAACAACATCCACATCGCCGTGTGTGGCGTTCAACCCGAGGCCGACCAGGTCAGTGAAACCCTGGCCGCCCTGCGCGCCAGCCCCGCCACCACCAAAGCCCGCGCCAAGTTCATCCTGGCCACCGACGGGCAAACGCTGCAGGCCGAAGAGCTCGGCAGCGGCGAGACCATCGCCTGCGACTACCAAGACTTCCCCGACCACTTTGGCTTCTTCCTGCCGCTGGCGGGCATCTCCACCATCCAGGAGATCAAAGACAACCCCATCGACGTGCGCGCCACGGGTCGGCTGAACAAGCTGTACGTCGAGCTTTTGAAAGAAAACCCCGATTGGGCCACCGACGCCCGCCGCGCCGACATGAACCACTTCATGGCCCGGCTGGTGTTTTGCTTCTTTGCCGAAGACACCGACATCTTTAACGGCGAAGGCCTGTTCACCCGCACGGTAGACCGCTTCAGCGACCGCGACGGTGCCAACACCGCCTTCGTGCTGGGCGAAATCTTTCGCGCCATGAACGTGCCCACGCGACACGAGGGCATGCTCGACGACAGACACCGCGTGGCGGCTGAATTGCGCCCTTGGGCCGACCAATTCCCCTACGTCAACGGCGGCCTGTTTTCGGGCTCCACCACCGTGCCCCGCTTCACCAGCATTGCCCGCACCTACTTGCTGGCCGCGGGCCGCCTGAAATGGCGCGAGATCAACCCCGACATCTTCGGCAGCATGATCCAGGCCGTGGCCGACGATGCCGAGCGCGGCGCGCTCGGCATGCACTACACCAGCGTGCCCAACATCCTGAAAGTGCTGAACCCGTTGTTTCTGGACGAGCTGCGCGCGCAGCTGGAAGCTGCTGGCAAAAACAATAGCAAACTCCTAAACCTGCGCAAGCGCATGGCACGGATTAGGGTGTTCGACCCGGCCTGCGGGTCGGGCAACTTCTTGGTCATTGCCTACAAACAAATGCGCCAGATTGAGGCCGATATCAACCAGCGCCGGGGGGAGAGCCACCTGGGCAGCGAGATACCGCTCACCAACTTCCGGGGCATCGAACTGCGCGACTTCCCCGCCGAGATTGCCCGGCTGGCGCTGATCATTGCCGAGTACCAATGCGACGTGTTGTACCGGGGGCAGAAGGACGCGCTGGCGGACTTCTTACCGCTGGACGCACAGAACTGGATTGTCTGTGGCAATGCGCTGCGGCTGGATTGGCTGGGCATCTGCCCGCCTACGGGGACGGGCGTGAAGCTGCTGGCCGATGATTTGTTTGGCACGCCGCTGGATCAGACGGAGATGGATTTTGTGAATGAGGGCGGGGAGACGTATATCTGTGGGAATCCGCCGTACAAGGGGAGCAAATGGCAAACCGACGAGCAGAAGAGTGATTTGGCGAATGCATGGTTGAAGCACTCGAAACTTGCCAAGACAACGGATCTCGTCGCAGGGTGGTTCGCTAAATTTCTGGATTACGTTGACTTCGAACCCAACGCAGTTGGCGCGTTTGTGGCTACAAATAGCATGTGTCAAGGACAGCAAGCTATTGATGTATGGCCGACGGCGTTTCAGCGTGGTTGCGAAATTCGTTTTGCGCACACGTCTTTTAAATGGGCCAATCTTGCCAGCCACAATGCGGGCGTTACTGTGGTGATAGTCGGGCTAGGCAAGAAGTCAACAGCACCAAAAATGCTTTATCAAGATGACTTGCTCAAGCAATGCACGGCGATTAGCCCGTATCTCATACCCAACAGCTTGTCCTATGTGCAGAAAGCCAATGAACCCATTGGTGAACAGTCACCGATGTTGTTCGGAAATATGCCGCGTGATGGCGGGCATTTATTCCT
>JAYVXE010000284.1:0-5027 GCA_043785395.1 Burkholderiaceae bacterium
CTCACCCAAGAGGTGAACGTGATCGAAGCAGAAAAATCCAATATCCATGCGGCGCTCCAGAAGAAAACAAGCGGTCAACTGCGGTTTCTAGGTTCATGCAGGGTGGCGCAGCAAACGCAGCCCGTTTGCAATCACCAGCAGGCTGGCGCCAACGTCGGCGAACACGGCCATCCACAGGCTGCCCGCCCCGGTGAGGGTGAGCAGCAGAAACACAGCCTTGATGCCCAGGGCCAGGCTGATGTTTTGCAACAGGATGGCATGGGTGGCGCGCGAGAGCCGCACGAAGCTGGGGATTTTGCGCAGGTCGTCGTCCATCAAGGCCACGTCGGCGGTCTCGATGGCCGTGTCGCTGCCCATTGCGCCCATGGCAAAACCGATGTTGGCACGGGCCAGCGCAGGAGCGTCGTTGATGCCGTCGCCCACCATGCCCACGGCGCCCTGTGCCGCCAAAGCTTGGACTGCCTGCCATTTGTCCTCGGGCAGCTGGTTGCCGCGCACCTCGTCAATGCCCACTTGCTTGGCAATGGCTTGCGCCGTGTGTGCGTTGTCACCGCTGAGCATCATGGTTTGGATGCCCAGCGCGTGCAGCTCGGCAATCGCCGCTCGGCTGCTTTCCTTGACCGTGTCGGCCACGGCGAACAGGGCCAGCACTTGGACCTCGTCCACCAGCAGTACCACCGTCTTGCCTTGGCGCTCCAGCAGATTCAGGCGCGCCTCCAGTTCCGGGGTGCCGCGCCCCAGCTCTTCGACCATGCGCTGGTTGCCTAAAAAGTAGTTGCGCCCGGCCATCCGGCCACGCACGCCGCGCCCCAGCAAAGCCTCTACGTCTTGCACCGGCTCGGTGTGCGCGCCCATCTTGGCGCCGGCTTTGGCGATGGCTTGGGAGACCGGGTGGTCGGAGCGTGCGGCCAGACTCCTGGCCCAGCGCTGGCTGTCCTTGGCCGATACACCGTCAGCCAGCAGTACAAAATCGGTCTGCTCGGGCTTGCCGTGGGTGATGGTGCCGGTCTTGTCCAGCGCCAGCCAAACGAGTTTGCGCCCCTCTTCGAGGTAGGCGCCGCCCTTGATAAGGATGCCGCGCCGGGCCGCCGCCGCCAAGCCACTGACGATGGTCACCGGTGTCGATACCACCAGTGCGCAAGGGCAGGCGATCACCAGCAACACCAGCGCCTTGTAAACCCAGGCGTACCAGTCCGCGCCGGCCATCAACAAAGGCGGCAAGACGGCCACCAGCAGCGCCAGGCCGAACACCAGCGGCGTGTAGATGCGGGCGAATTGGTCGACCAAGCGCTGGGTTGGCGCCTTGGCACCCTGCGCCTCTTCGACCGCGTGGATGATGCGCGCCAAGCTGCTGTTGGTGGCCAGCGCAGTCACCCGGTAGTCGAAGGAGCCGGACGCGTTGATGGTGCCCGCGAACACCGCATCGCCCTCGGCCTTGTCCACCGGCAGGCTCTCGCCGGTAATCGGCGCCTGGTTGATGCTTGAGCGGCCTTGCACAATCTGGCCATCCAGCCCGATGCGCTCGCCCGGCTTGATGCGCACCAGGCTGCCCAGCGCCACGCTTTGGGCGTCCACACTGCGCCAGTTGCCGTCGGGCTGCTGCACCGTGGCACGCTCGGGGCTTAGTTGCAGCAGGCTGTTGATCGCACTGCGTGCGCGGCCCAGGGACTTGGCCTCGATCAGCTCGGCCAGCGTGAACAACACCATGACCATGGCCGCCTCTGGCCACTGGCCAATCAGCGCGGCGCCGGTGACGGCAATGCTCATCAAGGCGTTGATGTTCAAGTTGCCATGGCGCAGCGCAGTCCAGCCCTTTTTGTAAGTGCCCAGGCCGCAGCTGGTGATGGCCAGCACCGCCAGCACCAGGCCCAGCCACGCGGGGGCACCCAGCCAGCCGCTGGCCTCGGCGCCCACCGCCGAGACGCCCGCCAGGGCCAGCGGCCACCAGGGTTTGGCGGGGGCCGCAGCCTCGGCGGCCAGGGCTCCACTGGCGTTGGGCAGCTCCGGCTCGAAGTCCAGCGACCGCAGCGCCTGCACCACAGCGTCCAGCGCGTCGGGCGCATGCACCACGGTAAGCACGCGCTGCACCAGGTTGAATTCCATGCTCTTGACCTGGGGCAGGGCGCCCAGTTTCTTGCGGATCAGCCCCTCCTCGGTGGGGCAGTCCATCTGGCGGATGCGCATGGCCGTGCGCACACCGCCGTCCACCACCGACGGCGTGGACAGGGCGACAAAATCAGCGCTGGCGTCTGCATGGCACAGGCTGTTGCCAGGGTGGTCGCTGCGGTCGCTGTGCTTATGGGTGTGGGCGTGGGACGGCATAAGGGTTTCCTGAAAGAGCTGTTGTCCGCCAGTAGACAGCTTGAAGTGGCTATAAGGTCAAGAAAAATAATCGATCACACGGCTGGCCTTCACGGCCCATGCGCTGCCACCAGGCATTGCTGGAATATCTGGGTCACCCGCGATGCCTGGGGCGAGCGGCGCAGCAGGCTGACGAACTGGCAGGCGTAGCGAAAAAGGTCTGGGCGGATGGCCTGCATCTGCGCTTGGGCCACAAAAGAGGCGGCGTAATGGTCGGGCAGAAAACCCAAAAATCGGCCCGACAAAATCAAGGTGGCAATCGACTCTTGGTCAAACCCTGTCGCCTTGCGCGGCAGCGCGGCATGGTGGCTGAGCGCCATGTTGGGCGAGTGGTAGCCCAGGCCGGCAAAGTGGTGGGCGCGCAAATCCTCCCAGCGCAAGTCTTGCTGCGCGGCATTGAACAGCGGATGGTGCGCGCCACAGTACAAAAGCATGGTCTCGTCGAACAAGTGGACGTAACGCAGACTTTGCGCGTGGCGGTGCTCGGGGATGATGCCGATTTGGTAGCGGCCATCGATCACGCCGCGTTCGATCGCGTTGATCGAGGCCACGTGCAGTTGCAATTGCACCTCGGGCGCGCGCTCGACGAACAAGGCCACCGCCGGGCCGATGTGGGCGGCTGGATTGCTCGCAGTTTTGTCGAACACCGCCACCGCCAAATGCCCGCCCAGGCGCGCATGGATGTCGTCAATGCGGTTGCGAAAGCCTTCGACCGAGGCCAGCAGACGCAGGGTTTCGTCGTACACCTGCTGGCCCTCCGGCGTCAGCGCAAAACCGGCGCGGCCCCGGCGGCACAGCACCAGGCCGAGCCGGGTTTCCAGGTCTTTGAGATGGCGGCTCACGGTCGATGCGCCGATGTTGAGCTCAAGCTCAGCCGCCGACATGCCGCCGCAGTCGACCACGCTGCGAAAGACTTGCAGCAGGCGCAAATCCATATCGCTGAGCTGGCCCAGCACGGCGCGTTTCTTTTTCGGTGAAGGGGTTACTTGCATAAACTCTCAAGTAAACATTGATATTGCTTGCTTGAAGAGACTAACAGAGCGCACCAAAATGGCCGTTTGCACGCTTTCATACCTAGGACTTACGCAAAACCGCCCTGGCGTCGTTCTTTTGACCAGCCGTACACCAGGTGTACTGTCTGCGGAAAAATGCCTAGCCAGGACAATTTTGCGTAAGTCCTCATACCTCAAGGAGACTGCCATGGGTTTCGCCCTGATCGATGACACACAGCAAGCCAGCGCACGCCCCCGCATGGATGCGGCCTGGCTTGAGGCCTACTGGATGCCCTACACCGGCAACCGCGAGTTCAAGGCCCAGCCGCGCATGATTGTGGAGGCCAGCGGCTGCTATTACACCGACGCCGATGGACGCAAGATATTCGATGGCCTGTCGGGTTTGTGGTGCTGCGGGCTCGGCCATGGCCGGCGCGAAATCACGCAAGCCGTCAGCCACCAAATCGGCAAACTCGACTATGCGCCGGCGTTCCAGTTTGGCCATCCGCTGGCCTTTACGCTGGCCAACAAGATCAAAGCGCTGATGCCTGCGGGCCTGGACCATGTGTTCTTCACCGGCTCCGGCTCCGAGGCTGCCGACACCTCGCTGAAGATGGCGCGGGCCTATTGGCGCACCAAGGGCCAGGCCAGTAAAACTTTGTTGATTGGCCGCGAAAAAGGCTACCACGGTGTCAACTTTGGCGGCATTTCGGTGGGCGGCATCAGCGCCAACCGCAAGCTGTTTGGCCAAGGCGTCCAGGCCGACCACCTGCCGCACACCCTGCTGCCCGAGAACACGTTCACGCGGGGCATGCCGGCCACCGGCGCAGTGCTGGCCGAGCGGCTGCTCGATTTGATCAACCTGCACGATGCCTCGAACATCGCCGCCGTGATCGTCGAGCCCTTTGCCGGTTCAGCCGGCGTGATCATCCCGCCGCAAGGCTATTTGCAGCGCCTGCGCGAGATTTGCACCGCCCATAACATCTTGCTGATTTTTGACGAAGTCATCACCGGCTTGGGCCGCGCGGGTGCCTTCACCGGGGCCGAGGCCTTTGGCGTCACGCCCGACATCATGAATATCGCCAAGCAGCTCACCAATGGCGCCCAGCCGCTGGGCGCCGTGGTCACCAAAAAAGACATCTACGACACCTTCATGGCCGCCGGTGGCCCCGAGTACATGCTGGAGTTCCCGCACGGCTACACCTATTCAGCGCACCCGGTGGCCTGCGCGGCAGGGATTGCGGCACTCGATCTGCTGCAACAAGAAGACATGCCAGGGCGCGTCAAAACCTTGGCGCCGTACTTTGAGGACGCCGTCCACAGCCTGCGCGGGAGCCGGCATGTCAGCGATATCCGAAACTACGGCCTGGCGGCTGGTATCAGCATTGCCCCGTTGCCGGGCGAGCCGGCACGGCGTCCCTACGAGATCGCGATGCATTGCTGGCGCAAAGGGTTTTATGTGCGCTATGGCGGTGACACCATCCAATTGGCGCCGCCCTTTGTGTCAGAAAAATCAGACATCGATCGTCTGGTGTGCGCGCTGGGCGAGGCCCTGGCCGAAACCCTCTGACGGGAACTTCTCACGACTTACGCAAAAATCCACAGGTAGCGTTTTTCAACAAGCTCAGACGCTACAGGTAGTGTCTATCAACAAGGTTTGCGTAAGTCCTACTT
>JAYVXE010000285.1:0-15457 GCA_043785395.1 Burkholderiaceae bacterium
ACATCGAGGCAATCAGCCCCCAGAACAGTTCCGGATTGCTGGTCATGACCTGCGGGCCGGGCTGGATGTTGTGGATGGTCATGGCGCCAACCATCAGCGCCATCACCGCATTCGGCGGAATGCCCAGTGTCAGCAAGGGGATGAAGGATGTTTGCGAACCTGCGTTATTTGCCGCTTCGGGCGAGGCGACGCCCCGGATGTTGCCTTGCCCGAACGGTACTTCACCGGGCTGGAGCTTGGTTTTTTTCTCTATTGTGTAAGCCGCAAAAGACGCCAGCAAGGCGCCGCCGCCGGGCAGGATGCCGAGTGCCGAGCCGAGCGCTGTGCCGCGCAAAATGGCCGGCGTCATGCGTTTGAAGTCTTCCTTGGTCGGGAACAGGCCGGTGACTTTGGCGGTGAAGACTTCGCGCTCTTCTGCCGGGCGCGACAGGTTGGAGATGATTTCGCCGTAGCCAAAAACGCCCATGGCAATTGCGACAAAGCCAATGCCGTCGGTCAGCTCGGGGATGTCAAAGCTGTAGCGGGCGACTCCGGAGTTGACGTCGGTACCGACCAGGCCGAGCAGCAAGCCCAAGACGATCATTGCAATCGCCTTCAGCAACGAGCCCGAGGCCAGCACCACGGCGCCGATCAGGCCCAGGGTCATCAGCGAAAAATACTCGGCTGGGCCGAATTTGAAGGCCAGCTCGGTCAGCGGCGGGGCAAAGGCGGCAAGGATCAAGGTGCCCACGCAGCCTGCAAAAAATGAGCCAATGCCGGCAGCGGCCAGTGCCGGCCCAGCACGGCCTTTGCGCGCCATTTGGTAGCCATCGATCACGGTCACTACCGAGGATGATTCACCCGGCAGGTTGACCAAAATGGCGGTGGTGGAGCCACCGTACTGGGCGCCGTAGTAGATGCCGGCCAGCATGATCAGCGCTGACACCGGCGGCAGCGCGTAGGTGGCGGGCAAGAGCATGGCGATGGTTGCCACCGGGCCAATGCCGGGCAGCACGCCAATCAGGGTGCCCAAGATGCAGCCGAGCAGGCAGTACAACAGATTGGTGGTGGTGAAGGCGACGCTAAAACCAAGGGAAAGATTGTTGACCAGATCCATTATTTTTTTCCTTAGCCGGTGAAGAAGGTCGGCCAGACCTGGATTTGCAGCTTGAGCGCCCAGATGAAGGCGACGTAGCTGCCAGCGGCCAAGGCGGTGGCCAGAGCCAAAACTTGTTTGAGCTGGAATTCGACGCTGGCCAGGCTGGCGATCAAGGTCAAGGCATAAATGGCGATGATCAGCCCCATCGCTGGAACCCCAAGGCTGGGCAGGCCGCCGATCAAAATGCCAAAAGTGAAGTTGGCCAGCAAAACGAAGCCCAGCGGCTTCCAGGCCCACTTGCCGATTTTTTCGCCATCGATGGTTTCGACCACCGTGGCTTTGAACATGATGATGCTGCCAATGATGGCCATCAAAATGCCGAGCACACAGGGGAAGTAACCCGGCCCCATGCGCGCGCCGCTGCCAATGTTGTAGTTGGTCGCACCCCAGGCAAATGCGACACCGACGCCCATGAACATGAGGCCGGAAAAAAAGTCTCTCTGACTTTTGATTTTCACAAGCTGTCTCCTCGACAAAGTAAATCCGAAGCGCCGATTCTGACCGCGTTGCAGCACGCTATTTGCACAGGATTGCACTCATAGGGCAAACCCTTGGTCGGAATGGCGGTGCCAGAGCCTAAAGCCTAATACTCATCCACCGCTTGTGTACAGGTTATTTTGGCGAAATTACTATCATTTGTTGCTATTTGGCATCAGTCCAGCGGCGGTGTGGTCGCCAGGACGGCGTCGATGGTGGTCCATCCTTCTGCCACGCAGAGCGCCCCGGCCAAGCGCAGTGGGCGCATGCCGTCGCTGACGGCTTGGCGCCGCAAGGCTTCAATGCTTGGTTCTTTGTTGACCAGTGTTTTGAGCGCATCGGAGACGGTGAGCAGCTCGTACAAGCCCATGCGGCCTAAAAACCCCGTCATGCGGCAGTCGACGCAGCCGATGGGCTGGTAGGGCCGGTAGGCAGCGTTGATTTTCCAGGGCTTGATGGTGTTGTTGATGGCGTCGACGGTGGTGTCGGGGTCGGGCACTTTGCACTGCGGGCACAGGGTGCGCACCAGCCGCTGTGCCAGCACGCCCAGCACGGTGGCGTTGACCAGGTAGGACGGCACGCCGAGCTCCATCAGGCGGACGATGGCCGACGGTGCGTCGTTGGTATGCAGGGTGGAGAACACCAATTGCCCGGTAAGTGCGGCTTGCACCGCCATTTCGGCGGTTTGCAGGTCGCGGATTTCACCCACCATGATGATGTCTGGGTCTTGCCGCATCAGCGCGCGCAGGCCTTCGGTGAAGCTGAAGTCGAGCTGTGGCTGAACCTGGGTTTGGTTGAAGGCGGGCTCGACCATCTCGATCGGGTCTTCGATCGTGCTGACGTTGACAGCCTCTGTAGCGAGCCGCCTCAGGGTTGAGTACAGGGTGGTGGTTTTGCCTGAACCGGTGGGGCCGGTGACCAAGATAATGCCGTGCGGGCGTTGCACCAAGCTTTCCCAGCGCTGCGCGTCGTGCGGCGTAAAACCGAGGGCGTCAAGGTCTTTGACGGCGATATCGGGATCGAAAATCCGCATCACCATCTTCTCGCCAAAAACCGTTGGCAGGGTCGATATCCGCATTTCTATCTCGTCGCCGCGCGGATTGCGGGTTTTGATGCGGCCATCCAGCGGGCGCCGTTTTTCGACCACATCCATCCGGCCCAGCAGCTTGATGCGCGCCACCATGGCGTTCATCACGCCCATCGGCATGTGGTAGACCGCGTGCAGCATGCCGTCAATCCGAAAGCGGATCACGCCTTGTTCGCGCCGGGGCTCCAGGTGGATGTCGCTGGCACGTTGGTCAAATGCGTATTGCCACAGCCAGTCGACCACCCGCACCACGCTTTGGTCATTGGCATCCAGGGGGCGGTTGGTCTTGCCGAGTTCGACCAGTTGCTCGAAGCTGGCGCTGCCGCTGTTGCCGCCCGCTTTCTCAGCCGCCCGAACCGACTTTGCCAGCGCAAAAAATTCGGCGGTATAGCGCTGTATGTCCAGTGGGTTGGCCACCACCCGGCGCACATTGCGCCGCGCTTGGCGGGCGACCTCGGCGACCCAGTCGGTGACAAACGGCTCGGCGGTTGCGACCACGAGCTCGGCGGCGCTGATCTGCACCGGCAGCACCCGGTGGCGCTCGGCGTAGGCTGCGCTCATGCTTTCGGCAACCCGGCCGACGTCGACGCGCAGTGGGTCAATCCGCAGGTAGTCCAGGCCGGAGCGCCCGGCCAGGTAACGGGTCAAGGCTTCGATGTCAAGCGCCTTGCCGTCGCTGGCACGTGCCATCGCAACGCTGGCCAAGCGCACCAGTGCTGGTTGCGTACTCTCGGCCTGCGAGCAGCGGGCCAGGGTGCGCTGGGCCTCGGTGCTGGAGATAATGCCGTCGGCTTGCAACCACTGCACCAGGTGCTGCCAGTCGACTGGGCCGATGTGTTCGGTGGGCGCGGCCAAGGCCGTGGATGCGGGGTTGGGGTGCATGGGCGTCCTGGACTTTTGCAAATACGGCTTGGATGAAGTGAAACACCCCCGAAGCGCCGGCGGCGCTACCCCTTCAAGGGGGCGCACCCGGTGGCCTGGCAGAGCCAGGTCCACGTCCACGGGTGCAATGGGGGCGGCGCGCTCGTCTCGCTGTGTGGTTTCATCGTTCGGTGGTGCTTGGCCAGTGCATGACAGTTAGGCCTGATGCGGCGTTAAAACCCTTGCCCATTTGGCCGCTGGCAGGCCCCAGCGGGTCTGGATGGCGTCGCCGCGCTCGGCCAGCAGCGTGCGCGACAGGGCTTGCGGCGTGCGCTGCGCCAGCACCACGGTATTGCCTTCGCGCGTGGGGCGAAAGGCCCAGACGGCATCATTGCCAAACACCCGCACCAGCTTTTGCAGGCTGCGCTCGTAGCTGGAGTCGCGGCCAAACAGGTTGACCGTCATGCAGCCGTCCTCGGTCAGCAGGTGGCGGCAGGCGGCATAAAAATCCTCTCCGTCAAGCACCGGCCCCGCCGCTTCGTGGTCGTACAAGTCGACCTGCAAGGCGTCGATCTGGCCCAACCACTGCGGGTCTTGCACGGCCTGCGCGGCGTCGGCGACCAGCACTTGCAGCTTGGGATTGTCAAAGGGCAGGCGAAACCAGCCACGGCAAGCGGCAATGACCTGCGGGTTGATCTCGATCACCGTCGTCTTCATGTGCAGCTTTTTGTGGCAAAACTTGGTCAGCGAAGCCGCCCCCAAGCCGAGCTGCATGGCGTGGCGCTGCGCGACCGAGGCCGGCTCGACGAACAGCAACCAAGCCATCATGCGCTGCACATATTCGAGGTCGAGCTCGTACGGCTGGTCAAGCCGCATCGAGCCTTGGATCCATTCGGTGGCGCCCAGGTGCAGGCAGCGGATGTCGCCATAGTCAGAGAAATGAACTTCGGGCAAAGGGGGCGGTGTTTTTTGAAGGGCCATGGCCTGCGATTGTCCATGAGTGCGCTGCTGGCTCTGCGCACTCAGGCCAGGCCATGGGCTGCGAACACCGCCTGCCAAGCGGCCAGCTTGCGCTCAAAACTCCAAGACGCATGGGCCGGGCTGGTGGACGGCAGTTGGTAAAAAGCCAGCGGCGCAGCGGTGGTGCGCTCCAGTGCCGCCGCCACTTGCCGGTGTTGGCGAAAACTCGCCGCGCCGTTGTGTGCCGCAGCTTGCAACTGCGGGCAGTGCGCACGCAGGGCGGCGAAGTCGTTCAGTTGGGCGCGGCGGATGGCGCTGTCCACACTACCTTGGCGCTCGCAGCTGGCATAGACATCCCACAAGCCGAGGCCGCGTGCAAGCGCAACCTCGCAGCGCTGCGCATAGGGCAGTGCCCGCAAGTCAAGCCCCCAGAGCTGCGACAAAATCTTCCAAAATTGGTTGTGTGGATGGCCGTAATACTGTTGTTGCAGCAGCGAGCGCGTGCCCGGAAAACTGCCCAGCACCAGCAGCCGGGTGTCGGCGCAGACCAGCGCGGCCAAGCCCTGTAACGCAGGCTGGCTCATAGCAAGGCGCGCAGGCGCGGCAGTGCTTCCAGGGCGTTGCGGGTGGTGGCCTCGGCCAGCAGCGCGGGCGTGGTGCCGCGCAGCTCCGCCACGGTGGCGGCAATCCGGGGCAATTCAGCTGGCGTATTGCGGCCCTGCGGCCAGCCTGATGCGCGTTCGGCGGCGCTGCGGTAGAGCCAGTGCGGCGGCATATCGGGGGCGTCGGTCTCCAGCACCAGCGCCGACAGTGGCAGCGTTGCGGCCAGACGGCGCAACTGGCGTGCCCGCTCGAAGGTGAGTGCGCCGCCAAAACCGAGTTTGAAGCCGAGTGCGACAAAGGCCTGCGCCTGCTGCAGGCTGCCGTTGAAGGCATGGGCGATGCCGCACCAGCCGTTGCCGTTGCCGCTGCTGCTGCTGTTTTGGGGCGGGTTCATGGCGCGCAAGGCCTTGAGCAGCTGATCGGCGCACGTGCAAAATCACCGGCAAACCGTGTTGGCGGGCGAGGCGCAGTTGCGCTTGGTAGAAGAAGTCTTGGCGTTCCCGGTCTAGCCCTGGCAGGCCATAGTCCAGGCCAATCTCGCCCACCGCCACCAGGTGCGGATCGTCTTGGTAGCGTGCCAAGGCCGCGTCCAGCTGCACCAAATCGTCCTCGCTGGCGTGCGGCGTGGCCAGCGGATGGATGCCGAGCGCATAGGCGTCGCCGGTTTGGTGGGCCAGCAGGCGCACGGCCTCGAAGTTGCTGGCGGCAACGGCTGGAATCACGCACAGCGCGACGCCCAGGGCCGCGGCCTGTGCCCGCAGGGCCAGCGTATCGGGGCGCAGGGCTGGCGCATCCAGATGGCAATGGGTGTCGATCCAGCGCGGCATGGTGGGGAGTGTGGGGGTGCTCAAGCCGGGCATTGTGGCCGAGCTGGTCGATAGACTGTCGCTTTATCGGCGACGGTTTTTGCCGTGTTTCGTCGGCCCCATTGTTTTTTACAAACTTTTTGCGTATGCCTAGCGCCTTTAATTTTTCTGCTTCGCCGTTTGATTGCCTCAGCCCGCAAGAGCAGCGCCAGGTGCGCAGCCAGGTCGATATTGCCTATTTCCAGCCGGGTGAGACGATTTTGGACAAGGGCGCGGTGCCCAGCCACTTGTTCATCGTCATCAAGGGTTTTGTGCAGCAGCTCGACGAGGGCGAGCTGCTCAATACGGCGGGGCCGGACGATTGCTTCGATGGCCGTGGCCTGGTTGCCGGGCGTGTGAGCAGCCGCTTTGTGGCGGCCGAGGAGGTGCTGGTCTACCAGTTGCCCAAGGACTGCGTGAGCGAGCTGATTGCCAGCAACGTGACCTTTGGGGCACTGCTGTTTTCCGACCTGTCCAACAAGCTCAGTGCCATTGCGGCGCGGCAAAGCCAGCACCAGTTGCAGTCGCTGAGCATGGCGCGGGTGGACCAGGCCTTTGTGCGGCGCGCCCATTTTGTTGACGCCAGCACCGACATTGTCTCGGTTGCACGCCTGTTTCAGACCGAGCGCAGCACCAATGTGCTGGTGCGCGACAGCCAGAGCGTGCCGCCACGGATCGGCATTTTTACCGCCACCGCATTGCAGCGCGCAATTTTGCACGGCACGCCGCTGGCGCAGTTGGAGGTGGGTCTGTTTGCCAACTTTGAGCTGGTCACGGTGCGCCCAAGCGACACTTTGGGCGATGCGCTGGCGACCATGCTGCACCACAACGTGCACCGGGTCGTGGTGCGCGAGGGCGAGCGCATCGACGGCATTTTGGAGACGCTTGATTTGTTCAGCTTTCTCTCCAACCACTCTTACCTGATCAGCCTGCAAATCCGCAACGCCCAGTCACTCGACACACTGAGGACGGCGGCCCAGCAAATCACCCAGTTGATCACCTTGTTATACCGTGGGGGCACCCGCTTGAGCCTGATTGCGACGCTGGTGCAAGAGCTCAACAGCCGCTTGTTCGAGCGCGCCTGGCAGCTGATTGCGCCGCCCGATTTGATCGCCAACAGCTGCCTGTTTGTGATGGGCAGCGAGGGGCGCGGCGAGCAGCTGCTCAAAACCGACCAGGACAACGCACTGGTGCTGCGCGACGGCTATGTGTGCAGTGGCGATTTGGACGCCATTTGCCAGCGCTTCTCGGCGGCGCTGGGCGACTTTGGCTACCCCCCTTGCCCAGGCAACATCATGCTGAGCAACCCGGCTTGGTGCCAGTCGGCGCAGGCTTTTGGTGCGTTGGTGCGCGATTGGTTGTTGCAGCCAACGCCGGCTGGCCTGATGTCGCTGGCGATTTTTTTGGACGCCCGCGCAGTCTGCGGTGATGCCCGTTTGCTGGAGCAGCTGCGCCGCAAGGTGCAGCTGCTGGCCAACGACAACGCCATCGTGCTTGGGCGCTTTGCCGCAGCCAGCAACGCCTTTGGCGACAGCGGCAGCTGGTGGAGCCGCCTGTTGTCGCGCAGCGAGGCCGACAGCCCGCTCGATATCAAAAAAGCCGCAATCTTCCCCTTGGTGCACGGCATCCGCAGCCTGGCGTTGGCGCATGGCCAGCTCGACACCAGCAGCGCCGCGCGGGTGCAGGCGCTGGTTGCGTGCGGGGCGCTGCCGGCGGCGCTGGGCACCGATTTGCTAGCCAGCCTGCACTTCTTCATGGGCCTGCGGCTGCAAGCTGGGCTGGCCGAGATGGACAGCGGGCGCACCGTTTCGGGCCAGATCGATGGCCGCCAGCTCAGCAGCCTGGAGCGCGACTTGCTGAACGACACGCTAAGCGTGGTCAAGCGCTTCAAGCTGCTGCTGCGCCAGCGCTTTCATCTGGACGCGCTATGAATGTGGGCGCCTGGTGGGCTTTGTGGCACCGGCGGCGGCGACTCCAGCAACTGCGGCTGCCGCAGTTTCGCCCCATGTGGGAGGCGGCGCCGGCGCAGGAATGGGTTGCGCTTGATCTGGAGACCACCGGCTTGAACGTCAGGCAAGACGCCATCATCGCCATCGGTGCCGTGCGGATTGTGGGCAACCGGGTGTTGACCAGCGAGCGGCTTGAGCTGCTGGTGCGCCCCGCGCAGGCCTTGCCGTCGCTGCGCAGCGTGCACATCCACCGGCTGCGCGCGCAAGACTTGGCGCAAGGCCTGGCACTGCAAGACGCGCTGACCCAGTTGCTGGACTTCATCGGCAGCCGCCCGTTGGTGGGCTATTACCTGGAGTTTGATGTTGCCATGCTGAACCGGGTGCTGCTGCCTTGGCTGGGAACGCGCTTGCCGCAGCCGCAGATTGAGGTTTCGGCGCTGTACTACGACTACAAGTTTCGCCAGCTCCACGGCTACGAGCAAGACCGCACGATTGACCTGCGGTTTTCCACCCTGATGCAGGATTTGGCGCTGCCCGAGCGCGAAGCGCACAACGCGCTCAACGACGCGGTGATGGCGGCGTTGGCGTTCATCAAGCTGCGCCGCCTGTTGGCGCAGAAGTAGCGGGCCGGCGCGGCCTTGGTTCAGTCGTGCTGGCTGGCTGCGTTCGGTGCGCTAGGTGCGTAGGCCAAGCGCACATAAATAGGCGCAAAAGCCTCGGCCTGGGTGATCTCGATCAGGGTTTCCTTGCCCAGCTCCAGCAGGGCGATAAAGGTCACCACCAGCACGCTGGCGCCGCGTGCGGGGTCGAACAGCGCCTCAAATTCAACGAATTTGCGGCCTTGCAGCTTGCGCAGCAACTGGCCCATGTAGTCGCGCACATTCAATGTCTCGCGCGTGATGCGGTGGTGCTGCACCAGCTTGGCACGCTTCATGATGTCGGCCCAGGCGCTTTGCAACTCGTCCAGTTGCACGGCGGGCCAGCGTGCTTGCAGGCTTTGCTCGATAAAGACCTGCGCTTTCAGGAAGTCACGGCCATAGTGCGGCAAGGCATTGAGCGTGGCGCCGGCCTGCTTCATTTGCTCGTACTCCAGCAGGCGGCGCGCCAGCTCGGCGCGGGGGTCTTCGGGCTCCGAGCCATCGGCGCTGGGCTTGGGCGGCAACAGCATGCGCGATTTGATCTCGATCAGCATCGCCGCCATCAGCAGGTACTCGGCGGCCAGCTCCAGGTTGCGGCTGCGGATTTCGTCAACATAGCGCAGGTACTGGCGCGTCAGCCCGGCCATGGGGATGTCGAGAATGTTGAAGTTCTGCTTGCGGATCAGGTACAGCAGCAAATCGAGCGGGCCTTCAAAGGCCTCTAAAAAAACCTCCAGCGCATCCGGGGGGATGTACAAGTCCTGCGGCATGGCAAACAGTGGCTCGCCGTACAGCCGTGCCAAGGCCACTTGGTCGACCACGGTCGGCATCACCGAGGCCTGAGGGGCTGCACTGGTTGACATTTAAATTGATAGCTAATAAGGCTTGCTGCGTAAGCGTTATCGCTGTATTTTCTTTAATTTATTTAGGCGAGGGGTTTTGACCGAACCAAGGCATCAAATCCCGGTGGTTTGGTACACATAGGCGGCTTGCGCAATCTCGGCGGCATCCAGATCCTCCTTGGCGCTGCGGTCGATTGCCAAGTCCCAGAGCAGCGCCCGCCCGGCCCGTTGTTCGGCTTCAAGCGTTGGCCGCTCGGCCTTGAGCTGGGCGATGAACTGCGTGGTGTCGGATTGGTAGTCGGGGCGGCGAAAGATATTCATGGCAAGGAGGCCTCATGGTGACAAGCCCTGCATTTTAGGGCGCTACAGCGGCCAGGCTGGCCGCTGTAGCTGAGCCCAGCTTTAGGCCAGCGCTTTGGCTTTCAGGGCGGCAAAATCTTCGGCGCTGATGGTGCCTGCGTCCAGCAATTTCTTGGCGTCACTGATTTGATCCGCCGGTGATTTGCCTGCGACTTGGCGGATATAGGCGTCGGTGGCTGCCATCGCTTGGTCGACAGCGGTGCGTTGGCGTTTGCCCATGCCTCTGCCGCGCGTGACCAGGTAAATCAGCGAGGTCAGCAGCGGCAAGAAAATCAGAAAAATAATCCAAACCGCCTTGATCAGGCCGCTGAGTTCGGGGTCGCGGAACAAGTCGGAGATGACTTGGAACAGCACCATCAAATAGGCAAAGAAAAAGAAGACCGAAAAGGTCAGGATGATGAGGTCCCAAAAATTGCTCATGGCAGTTCCTTGTGCAGTGGTGGCAAAACAGAGGGTTTTTACGCACCTCTGTGGCACAGAATAAGGTCGGCAAGGGACTTGTGCAATGTCCCGTGGGAGGGATTGGTGAAAAAATTAAAAATAATATTTTCACGGGTATTTTTGTCAGCGAAGCGTTCTGCCCGCGCGTTATGGCTGCTACAAAAATGAAGGTCGTTTTGGCGCCTGGTTGGGGGCTTGGCAAGCGCCGATGTAGCGCTTTTGCAACAGTGCTTTAGTGCACCCGCATACCGGGCTGTGCACCGGGCAAGGGCTCCAGCACATAAATGCCGGGGTGCGCCTTCTCGTCCCCATGGCTGGCGGCCAGCACCATGCCCTCGGACACGCCGAATTTCATCTTGCGGGGGGCCAGGTTGGCGACCATCACTGTGTGTTTGCCGACCAGGTCGGCAGGGGCGTAGGCACTGGCGATGCCGCTGAAGACGTTGCGCAGGATGGGACGTCCTTCCAAGTCCGGGCCTTCGCCGACATCCAACGTCAGGCGCAGCAGCTTGGTCGAGCCTTCCACGGCTTCGCAGTTCACGATCAGTGCGATGCGCAGGTCGATCTTGGCGAAGTCGTCGATGCCGATGGTGGGCGCAATTTCCTCACCGCCGGGTGCTATTGTTTTTGTAGCTTCTTGTGCAGGTTCTGCCTGCGCTGGAGGCTCAAACAAGGCTTCAAGCTGCTTCACATCCACGCGCTGCATCAGGTGTTGGTAGGTGCCAATGGTGTGGCCTGCGCCGAGCAGGGTGTGGGCATCGGCAAAGCCCAGCGGCGCGACGTTCAGGAAGGCTTCCACTTGCGCGGCCAGGGCTGGCAGCACCGGCTTGAGGTAGATGGTCAGCAGGCGGAAGGCTTCGATGCAGGTGCTGCACACGTCTTGCAGGCGGGCGTCGGCGCCTTCTTGCTTGGCCAGCTCCCAGGGCTTGTTGGCGTCCACATACGCATTGACGCTGTCGGTCAGCAGCATGGTCTCGCGCAGGGCCCGGGCGTAGTCGCGTTGTTCGTAGAGCTTGGTTATATTATCTTTTTGAGAGCTAATATCGCTTATCAGCTCTGAGCTAGAGGCTGATAATGTGCTTAATTTTCCGGCAAAGCGCTTGGCCAAAAACCCGGCTGCGCGGCTGGCGATGTTGACGTACTTGCCAATCAAATCGCTGTTCACCCGCGCCATGAAGTCGTCGGCGTTGAAGTCAATGTCTTCGTTCTTGCCATTGAGTTTGGCGGCCAGGTAGTAGCGCAGCCATTCGGGGTTCATGCCCAGGCCCAGGTATTTGAGCGGGTCCAGGCCGGTGCCCCGGCTTTTGCTCATTTTCTCGCCGTTGTTGACCGTCAAAAAGCCGTGCACAAAGATCGAATCCGGTGTTTTGCGGCCACTGAACTTCAGCATGGCGGGCCAAAACAGGGTGTGGAAGGTGACGATGTCTTTGCCGATGAAGTGGACCTGCTCCAGCGCCGGGTTGGCCATGTAGGCATCAAAGTCTTCGCCGCGTTGGTCGAGCAGGTTTTTCAGCGACGCCAGGTAGCCGACCGGTGCGTCCAGCCAGACGTAGAAGTATTTGCCCGGCGCGTCGGGGATTTCGATGCCGAAGTAGGGCGCGTCGCGGCTGATGTCCCAGTCGCCCAGGCCTTCGCTGGTGCTGCCGTCAGGGTTGCTGCGCACGCTGAACCATTCCTTGACCTTGTTTGCCACTTCGGGCTGCAGGCGGCCGTCTTGCGTCCAGCTTTCCAGAAATTCCACGCAGCGCGGGTCGGACAGTTGGAAGAACAGGTGCTCGGAGCTCTTCAGCTCGGGCGTGGCACCCGACAGGGCCGAATACGGCTTGACCAAGTCGGTGGGGGCGTACACCGCACCGCAGACTTCGCAGTTGTCGCCGTACTGGTCTTTGGCATGGCACTTGGGGCAGCCACCTTTGATGAAGCGATCTGGCAAAAACATGTTCTTCTCGGGGTCGAAGAACTGCTCAATCACCTTGCTGGAGATGAGCCCGGTGGCCTTGAGGTCGCGGTAAATCTGCTGTGCCAGCGCATGGTTTTCGGGCGCGTCGGTGCTGTGCCAGTTGTCAAACGCGATGTGAAAGCCGTCCAGGTAGGGGCGGCGCCCGGCGGCAATCGCGGCAACGAACTGCTGCGGCGTCTGGCCGGCTTTTTCGGCGGCAATCATGATCGGTGCGCCGTGGGTGTCGTCGGCGCCGACGAAGTTCACAGCAGCGCCCTGCATGCGCTGAAAACCGACCCAGATATCGGCTTGGATGTACTCCATGATGTGGCCGATGTGGAAGTTGCCGTTGGCGTAGGGCAGAGCGGTGGTGACAAACAGTGTGCGGGCGGACATGGGGGAACCTCGAAACGGGTGGCGCGGGCTGCAAATGGGCAGCGGGAAGCGCGGATTTTAGTGGGGCCACCCCAAGCTGGGGGGCTTGCGTGTCGGGACTGCGCGCCCTATTTCACCAGTTGGTTGAGCTGGATGATGGGCAGCAACACCGCCAGCACGATCAGCATGACAACCAGGCCCATGGCAACGATCAGCAAGGGCTCGAGCAGGGTCGCCAGCGCGACGGCGCGGCGCTGGACGTCGGCACTGAGTTGGGCGGCTGCGCGTTGCAGCATCAGCGGCAGCTGGCCGGTTTGCTCGCCCAGCCGGGCGAACATCGCGACCAGGCCGGGAAAGCGTTTCTTTTGCGCGATCGCCGCCGCCAGTGGTGCGCCTTCGCGCACCAACACCAGGGCGTCGAGCGCGTCGGCCCGCATGGCGCGGTTGTTAAGGGTCTCTGCGGCCGCTTGCAAGGCTTTCAAAATCGGCACGCCGGCGGCGGCCAGCATCGCCAGCGTGCTGGTGAAGCGCGCTGCGTTGTAGCCACGCGCCAGCTGGCCGAGCAAGGGCAGTCGCAGCCAAGCGGCGTCAAATTTCTCTCGAAAAGCCTCTTGCGCCAAAGCCATGCGCGTGCCCAGCGCCAGCAGCACCGCCGCCAAGCCCAGCCACCAGCCGTAGCTGCGGACAAAGTCACTGCCCGCCAGCATGGCGGTTGTGAGCCAGGGCAGGCTGCGTTTGCTGCCGATAAACACCGCCGCCACTTGGGGGACCACGTAGCCCATCAAAAACAGCACGATGGCAATGGCGACCAGCGTCACGATGGCCGGGTAGAGCGCTGCGCCGAGCAGTTTGGCGCTCAGGGCTTGGCGCTGCTCCAAGTCGTCGGCCAGCCGCTCCAGCACCAGCCCGAGGCCACCGCTTTGCTCGCCGGCGCCAATCACGGCGCAGTAAATCGGTGAGAACTCGCGCGGATGCTGGCCCAGCGCCTTGGCAAACGGCGCGCCCGCATTGACTTCGGCGCGCAGCGCAGCGACCAAGTTGCGCTGGCGCTCGTCGCCGGCTTCGTCCGACAAGGCTGTCAGGGCGCGCTCCAGCGGCAGTCCGGCGCTGACCAGCCCGGCAATTTGCCGCGTCCAGATCGCCAAGCCGCTGGCATTGAAGACCGGCCGCTGCCACAGCACGTGGCCGCCCAGGCCACGCGCTGGTGCATCGGCGCTGCTGTCGCCCGACACCGATTCGACCCGCAGCGGCACCAGCGCCTGCGCCCGCAGCAGGCCGCGTGCGGCGCGCGCGGTCTCGGCGTCGATCACACCCTTGCGGGTCTGGCCTTGGGCGTCAATGGCTTCAAAAGAATAGGCGGGCATGGGCGGCGAACAAAGGGAGTTGCGATGTTACGGGGAATTTTTGCGCCCTGGATGGGCGCATTTTCAGGCCTGGCAGGGTTCAGCTATTCATTAAAATTAAGAGCTGTCAACGCTTATTTTTAATGGATTTCATTGTCATTCATATGTGAAATTGATGTATATCAAGCGTGTACAGCTATTAAAAAATGTATTCAGGTGCTTTGCCCTGCTTTCCCCCAACCCGGCGCTGCTTAGACGCCACGCGCCCGGTCGGCCTTGAACTGGGCCCGCAAGGCGCTGAACTGCCCGAGGTCTAGCGCTTCGCGCACCTCGCGCATCAGATTCAGGTAGTAGTGCAGGTTGTGGATGGTGGTGAGCATCGGGCCGAGCATTTCGCCGCAGCGGTCGAGGTGGTGCAGGTAGGCGCGGCTGAAACCTTCGCGGCCACCGTCGGCCCAGCTCAGCCCGGAGTTGCCCGCGCAGGCGTAGCAGCTGCAGGTGGCGTCGAGTGGCTGGTGGTCGGTTTTGTGGCGGGCGTTGCGCAGCTTCAGGTCGCCGTAACGTGTGAAGATGGTGCCGTTGCGGGCGTTGCGCGTGGGCATCACGCAGTCGAACATGTCGACGCCCTGGGCCACGCCTTCGACCAGGTCTTCGGGCGTGCCCACACCCATCAGGTAGCGCGGTTTGTGCGCCGGCAGGCGGTGCGGCGTGTGCGCCATGATGCGCAGCATCTCGTCCTTGGGCTCGCCCACGCTGACGCCACCCACCGCGTAGCCGGGGAAGTCCAGCGCCACCAAGGCGGCCAGCGACTCCTCGCGCAGACTCTCGAACATGCCGCCTTGCACGATGCCGAACAAGGCGTTCGGGTTGGCCAGCCGCGCAAACTCGTCCTGTGAGCGCTTGGCCCAGCGCAGGCTCATCTCCATCGACTTGCGTGCCTCGGCCTCGGTGGTGAGTGTGCCGCCGCTCTCATAAGGCGTGCATTCGTCGAGCTGCATGGCGATGTCGCTGTTGAGCCCGGTCTGGATTTGCATGCTCACCTCGGGCGACATGAAGAGTTTGTCGCCGTTCACCGGGCTGGCAAAGGTCACGCCCTCTTCGGTGATTTTGCGCATCGCGCCCAGGCTCCAGACCTGGAAGCCACCCGAGTCGGTGAGGATGGGCTTGTTCCATTTCTCGAAGCCATGCAGGCCGCCAAAGCTCTGCATCACATCCTGGCCGGGCCGCATCCACAGGTGAAAGGTGTTGCCCAGAATGATTTGCGCGCCCATGTCTTCGAGGCTGCGCGGCATCACCCCCTTGACCGTGCCGTAGGTGCCCACGGGCATGAAGATGGGGGTTTGCACCGGGCCATGGTTGAGTGTGAGCGTGCCACGGCGGGCGTGGCTGGCCGGGTCGGTGGCGAGGAGTTCAAATTTCAGCATGGGCAGATTTTACGCGGCGGCTTGGAATGGGTGCTTTACTTTTCTATTTGCCTTACTTAAAATAATACTTACCTTTAAATATGTAAGGAAATGAGGATATTATGAACTCCCTACTTGCAGAAGCCATCGTCTCCAGCAAAGGCCAGGTGACTTTGCCGGCGGCCATTCGCGCCCA
>JAYVXE010000286.1:0-5020 GCA_043785395.1 Burkholderiaceae bacterium
CTCGTCCTTGCGCACAAGAGTGCGCTGCGTCCTCGCGCCTTGCCTGACACGCCGATCACGGCACCCTCGTATGCATCCAACTGCGGTTTCTAGGTTAAAACAGTGTTCACCAAGCAGGCGCTGGGGCTTGGGTCAATGCATGCTTGCAATTTTTCAGTCGTGCGCCGCAGGGCTCGTACGCTGCGCCGCCAGCAATACCAGCAGCGCGCCTGTACCGCCATCGGCAGGCTTGGCCTGGACAAAGGCCAGTACCTCGTTTTTTTGCACCAACCAGCTTTGCACCCGGCTTTTGAGTACCGAGGTTTGGCCGGGTGAGCCCAGGCCTTTGCCGTGCACCACGCGCAGGCAGCGCAGGCCGTGCCGGTGGGCGCTGCGGATGAAGGCGGCCAGCGCCTCGCGCGCGGTGTCGGTGCGCAGGCCGTGCAGGTCAAGCTGGCGCTGGATTGGCCAGTCGCCTCGGCGCAGTTTGAGCGTGACTTCGGTGGCGCTGGCGCTGCGGCGAAAACTGGCGTCGGTATCGAGCAGGGCGGCGACGTCAAAGGCATCGCTGAGTGGCGCGTGCAACACTGCGACTTCATCGTGCCGGCGCTGAAGCGGTACTGGCTGCGGGCGCGGCGGCCAGCCGGTCAACAGCGCCGTCGGCGTCGGCGCGAGCCGGATGACCGGCCCCACACTGCGGGCAAAGAGGTTTTGTGCGGCTTCGGTTTCGGTCTTGGCATGCGCTGCTGCTGCGGCCACGGCCTTGGTGCGTGCCTGGACGGCGGCAAGGTGGTCTCGCATCGGCCGCAAGTCGTGCAGCGAATGTGCGCTCAAGACGCTTGCTGCCGGTGTTGCTGCCGGTGTTGGTGGCGGCGGATTTTTCCGGGTTTTTAACGGTGTGCGCCCAGCCGTTGGCGCGCTGCGGCGCGGCCTCATAACAGCCCCATTTCGGCCATCGACAGCGCCTGTCCCTGGGCCACGATGATGTGGTCGAGCACTTGGATGTCGATCAGCGCCAGCGCTGCGCGCAGGTTGCGGGTCAGCGCTTCGTCTGCGCGTGAGGGCTGAACGTTGCCGCTTGGATGGTTGTGGGCGAGTACCACCGCCACCGCCTGGTGGTGCAGCGCACGCAGCACAACTTCGCGCGGGTACACGCTGGCCTCGCTCAGGCTGCCTCGGAACATTTCTTCCTGCGCCAACAGGCGGTGGCGGCTGTCGAGGAAGAGCACGGCAAACACTTCGTAGCGGCGTGCACCGAGCTGCAATTGCAAATATTGCTTGAGGCGGCCCGGGGTTTCGAAGACTTCGCGCTCGGCCAATTGCTCGGCCAGCGCCCGGCGTGCCAGCTCTAGCACGGCGACCAATTCGGCGCGTTTGGCGGGGCCCATGCCTTTGATGCGGCGTAATTCGTCGGCGCTGGTGTGCAGCAGGCCGGCCAGGCCCCCAAAGCCCAGCGGTGGTGGCGCCAGCAGTTCCTGGGCGAGTTGCAGCACGCCCTTGCCCACCATGCCGGTGCGCAGCAACAGCGCCAGCAGCTCGACGTCGGCCAGCGCAGCGGGGCCACGGGCCAGCAGTTTTTCGCGTGGTTGGGCGTCGACGGGGAGGTCTTTCAAGGCCATGGCGAGGCAAGCTGGGGTCGGGTGGGCGTGGTTTCTACAATAGCGGGCAGTTTATCGGGACTTCATCTATGCCATCTTCTTTTTCCGTGTTTGCCCCCGGGTCTGTGCCCACACCGCTGGCCGCCTCCAGCGCCCATCCAGTCTTGGTGCAAGCGGACTCTTTTTTGACCTTGCATTACCGGCTGGCCGGCCCGGCTGGCGACATCATCAACACCTTTGCCGACAAGCCTGCAACCTTGTCGCTCGGCAGTGGCGAGCTCTCGCCTGCGCTCGAGCAGTGCCTGCTTGGGTTGGCCGAGGGCACGCGCAGCAGCTTCACGCTCGCCGCCGGGGCCGCTTTTGGTGCGCGCAACCCGGCCATGCAGCAGTGGGTGGCGCGCAGCCTGTTGCAACAGTTCGGTGACCCGCTGGAGCAGTACCAGGTGGGCGATGTGGTGAAGTTCCCCACCCCCGACGGCAGCGCCAGCTACGCCGGGGCGGTGCTGGCGTCCAGCCCGAGCGCCGTGCAGTTGGACTTCAACCACCCGTTGGCGGGCCAGCCGGTGGTGTTTGAGGTGCAGTTGATTGGCGTGTTATGAGTGCCAAGGTCGCAGCCAGTACCCAAGAAGTTTTGCTGGCCGAGCCACGCGGCTTTTGCGCCGGCGTCGACCGGGCGATCGAGATCGTGGAGCGCGCCCTGGCCAAGTTTGGTGCACCGATCTATGTGCGCCACGAGATCGTGCACAACACCTATGTGGTGGACCAGCTCAAGTTCAAGGGCGCGATTTTCATTGAAGAGTTGGCCGATGTGCCGCCTGGTGCGACCCTGGTGTTCAGCGCCCACGGCGTCAGCAAGGCCGTGCAGCACGAAGCGCAGGCGCGCGGCTTCACCATCTTTGACGCCACCTGCCCATTGGTGACCAAGGTTCACGTCGAGGTCGCCAAGCTCGCCAAAGAGGGTTTTGAGTTCATCATGATTGGCCACAAAGGCCACCCAGAAGTCGAGGGCACGATGGGCCAGCTCAGCAGCGGCATCCACCTGGTGGAAGACCTGGCCGATGTGGCCCGGGTGCAGCCGCTGCAAACTGAAAAAATCGCTGTGGTGACCCAGACCACGCTCTCGGTGGACGATGCCGCTCAGATCGCCGCCGCCGTGCGAGCGCGTTTTCCGAGCGTGCGCGAGCCCAAGCAGCAAGACATTTGCTACGCCACCCAAAACCGGCAAGACGCCGTCAAGCTGATGAGTCCCCAGGTTGATTTGGTGATCGTCGTTGGCAGCCCGACCAGCTCCAACAGCAACCGCCTGCGCGAGTTGGCGCAGCGCCTGGGCACCGAGAGTTACATGGTGGACTCCGCCGCCGAGCTTCAGGCGGCCTGGTTCGAGGGCAAAAGCCGGGTCGGCCTGACCGCAGGCGCCTCGGCCCCGGAAGTGTTGGTGCGCGACGTCATTGAGCGCATCAAGGCGCTTGGTGCGGTGTCGGTGCGCAGCATGCCGGGTATCGAAGAGACGGTGAAATTCCCGCTGCCCAAGGGCCTCAAGCTCGACGCCAACGTCGCGCCAGGGCATATCTCTTAGAGACGCGGAGGAGCGCGCCGCAGGCGCTACGGGGGTGGGCCAAGTTCACCGTGCCGCGCGACGTGCGCGCCGCTTCCAGTGCACCCGTGGATCTGGCTCTGCCAGGCCACCGGGTGCGCCCCCTTGAGGGGGAGCGCCGCAGGCGCTACGGGGGTGGTCTAAGTTCACCAGGCCACTGGGTGCGCCCCCCTTGAGGGGGGAGCGCCGCAGGCGCTACGGGGGTGGGCCAAGTTCACCACAGCCCGAGACGAGCGCGCCGCTTCCAGTGCACCCGTGGATCTGGCTCTGCCGGGCCACCGGGTGCGCCCCCTTGAGGGGGGAGCGCCGCAGGCGCTACGGGGGTGGGCCAATTTATGCCGAACGGCTCCAATGGGCCATCAGCGTATTCGACGGTAGCGTTTCGTCCAGCAGTTTGCGTGCGGTCTCGACGCCGGCAATCGGCAGGCCGCTGGGGTCGATTTTGCCGATTTGCACCAGCACGCTGGCCTGGTCCCAGTAAATGTGTTCGTGGCAGAGTTTGTCGCCACGGAACTTGACGATCGCAACCATCGGGATTTCGACGCGGCGCCCGGTGGGCGCAATGCCGGGCAGCATCCAGTCGATCTCACAGCTGTGGGTGAAGCAAAACAGCATTTCGTCAACGATTTGGGTCGCGCCGATGGTGCGTGAGATCGGGATCAGGGTGGTGTCGGGTGGGTTGGCGTTGACGAAGTGGTGCTGGTAGAAGCGCGCCAGCAGCTGGTGGCCGACGCCGCCGGTCATGGTCGGAATGTGGTTGACGTAGGGCTCGGCCACCATGGTGGCCATGGTGGCGGGCACGTCACGGGTGACGAATTCATGGTGGCAGTGCAGGTCCCAGAGTGCGGAGAAATCAAAGTGCGGGCCGATTTCGGACTTGAGCGCGTTGATGCTGCGCTGGTGCGCCATCAGGGCCGATGGCTTGTCAAAGTGCTCGCCGTTGGGCCGTGCAAACGCATGCTCTACGCCGGGGTAGACGTAGAGTTCGGTGCGCGCACGGCGGCCGAGTGTTTGCAAAATAGCGCGCCGCGCCTCGGGTGGGCAAAGGTGGTCGTTTTCGGCGATGTGCAACACCAGGCGGCTGCGGGCGGGGCTGGCCAAGGCTTGTTCCAGCGCTTTTTCGATGCCAACACCGTAGTAGCTGATGCAGACCTCGGCATCGCAGCGGCTGGCCGCCAGGTAGGCGAGTTTGCCACCCAGGCAAAAGCCCAGCACGCCCGCCTGGCCCGCGTATTCGGGGCGTTGGCGCAGCGCGTTCAGGCTGGACTGGATGTCGTGCACGCCCAGGTCTTCGTCAAAGCCTTGGTAGAGGCTGCGCGCGCGCTCGAATCCAGCCTCTGTGTAGTCGAGTTGCACGCCGCGCTCTTGGCGCCAAAAAAGGTCGGGCACCAGCACCACGTAGCCTTCTTCGGCGTAGTGGTCGGCTGCGGCGCGCATGCTGTGGTTGACGCCAAAAATCTCTTGCGCCAGCACCAGGCCAGGGCCTTTGCCGCCGCGCGGCAGCGCCAAATAGCCTTGAAAACTACCTTGTCCGTCGTGGCTTGGGATGTCGATCTGTTGGGCTTGCATGGGCTGCTCTCCTGGTCGTGGTTGGGGGGATGTGGTTTTTTGCGCACCTCCCGGATTTCGCTGCGTCCACAGCTGGGCCGAGGTGCTCGCAGCAGTATTAATGTGGCCACCCCCGAAGCGCCTGTGGCGCTACCCCCTCAAGGGGGCGCACCCGGTGGCCTGGCAGAGCCAGATCCACGGGTGCACTGGGGGCGGCGCGCTCGTCTCGCGGTGCGGTTTCATCGCTCGGTGGTGCTTGGCCAGTGCATGACAGTTTGGCATAAACCGTGTGCGGTGTCGG
>JAYVXE010000287.1:0-5018 GCA_043785395.1 Burkholderiaceae bacterium
GGAAGCTGATGGCACCACCTTGGCGTTTGACCTCGGCCATGGCGACGCCGACCAACCATGACAGCAAGAATGAGCCGGCCCAAAAGTCGCGTGTGCGCCGCGCTTGCGCCACAAAACCCTGGACCGGGCTGAGGGTGAATTGAAAAAACTTACTCGTTGCCATAGATGACCTCTTTGTTTGCAAACCGGTTCATGAAGCGGCGCAGAATTTGCCAGTCGGGGGCTGCCTTGACAGGAAAAGTGCTGCCTGCCTTGATTCTGATTTGTGCTTTGTCCGGTAAAAATTTAGCCGGCAGCAAGGTGTGAACGGCCATGAATTGCCCGGCAATGGGGTGGATATGGAACAAAAGCGGGCTAGCACGGCGGCCGTCTTTTCCGTCAGGGGCATAGTTGACGTCGGCTTTGTATTTTGTGCTGGAAAAGAAATAGTTGTGTGGTAAGCCAAAAACGATGCGTTGAGGGGCTTTTTCAATCCGTTTCCCATTGGTCGCTGCGAGCAGCAAATCATGGTCGGCAGAAAAATTTCGTTCGGAAGGCTTTCCATTGACTTTTCCGTTCTGACCATAACTGCGGTACATCTGTTGCTCTATCCCGACGGAATTCAACAGGTTGAGGGCGTCCTTGTCTTGGCTGGATACGTCAATGCGGCTCTTTTGACTGAAAGCTGTGAAGGGCGGTTCGGTAGCACTGTTACTGCTTTTTAGCAGCGTCTGCAGCAGTGCTTTGTAGTCTGTAACTGTTTGGGGAATGGGCTCACTACCGCTCCAAGCAGTTATCGCCACCGAGCCCAGGCCATGCCGGGCACGGCTTCCTAAACCTCCGAGCAAACCAAACAAAAGCAAGGCATTGCTAATTTGGCTGACAGAATCTGGGGTTGCTTTGGGCTTAAAAATAAGCTTGAGTGTGAATTCACCATTGCGCTGGATCGCATTACGTAAACAGTGGTTTCCGTCCTTGAAGGTGGCCAAACCTTGTCCCAGTAAATACAATTGCCCAGGGCCCATGGGCGCAAAGACTTGATCCCTGGTTTGGATATTTGGGGCGGCAACTTGCAGCAAAAAAATGCCTTGTCCTCCGCCTTCCTTTGTAGCCGCGATGCCAAACAAGCGTGCTTCCTCTGCATGAAGCTGCTGTAAGGCTTCGACTTCATCGTTTTTGGCCTGCTTTAGCCAGTGTGACCAGTACAGCGCACGCCACCAAAAGCGTAGCGCGCCTTTGACGCTGGCAGGCCGAAGCGCCACGGCCTTTTGGTCGGCCCCGCCAAGAAACATGGGCGTGATGATGCGAAATCTTGCTTCCAGTGTATTCACTCGCAATCTCCTCTTGTGTGTTGTTGTGCACTAGGCGTTCGGTCTGGCAAATGAAAATTTTCGGGTTTTTCATTCGATGTCATTGAATTTTGTAAGAATATTATAGATTTTGAAGCAGTCATCATTGATGTTTTTCAAAAATGCAAAACCTTCAAAATACAACGAGGCATCATTGGGTGAATGCAAATTTTTTCATGAGAGTTGGCAAAAAATGCCACTGCAACCTTACCACGGCATGCGCTCTTTCTTCCCTTCAAAACTTCCGCCTCACCCCACCAACTCTACCGCGTCCACCCCCAGGGTTAACCCATAGCGCCGGGGCCGTGTTCCGCCGTCGTGGATGCAGTATTTATCCGCCGCCACACCGAGTTTGATTTTCAAGAGGCGCTCTAGTTTGGATTTACGCGGCGAGAAATAATCTCCGTCCATGCCGTTTTTCAGCGCCCGCTCAGTGGCTTCAATATCGCCCAAGGGGCCGGCAATCGTGCGGTATTCGCGCAGGTAGCGTTCTGCCCAGGCGGGGTCGGGCGCGCCTTTGGTGGGCGCTGCCAGCGGCGGTGCGCCTTGCAGCAGGCGGCGTGCAAAGACGGCCAGCAAGGCCAGTTCGGCGGGAGGGAGTTCGATGGTTTGGCCGGCGGCCACGATGTGTTTGGCGCGCAGGTCGATCCGCAGTTGCGGCGCGGCCAGCGCGGCGCGGGCGGCGGCCACGCTTTCGCTGAAGCTGGCGCGGCCTTCCAGCAGGGCTTGGGGCAGTTCGTGGCGCAGGCTGACGAAGGGGATTTCGGCCAGTGTGACCTCGGCCAGCGCGGTGTCGGCGAGCTGGCCGTCGCGGGTTTGCAGCACCCGGCTGTAGGGCGTGGGGTAGAAGAAATCCCAGCTTGACTCGAACGGCTCGCTCACCAGCACATGGCTGAGCCGGTCTTGGCTGCGGCCAAACAGCGATAGCGCGTAGCCCAGGTAAAAGCCCATGGTTTTGCGGCCACCGGCAATCGAGGCGTGCAGCGCGCACTGCGGGTCGCTGGTGAGGATGCGGACTTGGTCGGTGATGCAGTCGGCGGCGGCCTGGTTGTCGTGCGGGCTGCGCAGGTCTTGCATCGGCTGGCCCAGCGCGTTGCGCAGGATGTGGATGTGGCGGGTGTCGAACGCGATCGGCGGTAGTTTGTAGTCGTCGCGCAGTTTGTGAAACCAGCCCAGGTCGTTTGACAGCAGCGACAGCTCGGCCCGGCGTGCGCCCTCAGCGGTGGTGAGGAGGTGGATTTCGGTCGGAATGAACGGCGTTTGCGCGTCGGCGGCCAGCGCGTACAGGGTTTCCGTGATGATTTGCGGCGTCAGCCCACAGACGGCGAGCAGTACGCGGCGGCTGAAGGTGGCGGGGTGGGGGCTGGCGGCGATGGCAATGGGTTGTGCTTGCATAGGGTTGACAGTCTAGGCCGCAGTCCTGGTCGCCATGCCTGCGGCAAGCTTGCCGCTGTTGCGTTGTTGCACCGCAGCACCGCGCCCCGTCGGTGCTGCTACGCCTTGATCACGCCCCCAAATACGCCTTGCGCACGTCGTCGTTCACCAGCAGGCGGGCGCCGGTGTCGGCCAGCACGACGCGGCCGTTTTCCAGGACGTAGCCACGGTCGGCGATTTGCAGGGCTTTGTGGGCGTTTTGTTCGACCAAAAATACCGTGACGCCCTGGTCGCGGATGGTGCGGATGATGTCGAAGATTTGCGCAATGATCAGCGGCGCCAGGCCGAGCGTGGGCTCGTCGAGCAGGAGTAGGCGCGGGCGGCTCATGAGG
The DNA here is from genome assembly GCA_043785395.1 of Burkholderiaceae bacterium. Classification (GTDB taxonomy): domain Bacteria; phylum Pseudomonadota; class Gammaproteobacteria; order Burkholderiales; family Burkholderiaceae_C; genus JAGOEY01. The sequence goes on from JAYVXE010000287.1 coordinate 3,095, forward strand.
GCGCGCCCAATGGCCAGCATTTGCTGTTCGCCGCCCGACATGGTGCCGGCGCGTTGGTTGGCGCGTTCTTTGAGGCGCGGGAACAGGCGGTAGGCGTAGTCGATATTCGCCAGGACTTGCTCGCGCGGCAGGAAGAAGGCGCCCATTTGCAGGTTTTCCAAAACGCTCAGGCCGGGGAAGACGCGCCGGCCTTCGGGCGAGACGGCCAGGCCTTTTTGCATGATCTGGTGGGTTGGCAGCCGGCTGATGTCCTGGCCTTCAAACTGCACTTGGCCGCTGCTGGCTTGGGGGCTGCCGCAGACGGTCATCAGGAGCGTTGTTTTGCCGGCGCCGTTGGCACCGATCAGGGTCACGATTTCGCCTTCCCGGACGTCGATGGAGACGCCTTTGAGTGCTTCGATGGCGCCGTAGTGGCTGTGGACGTTGGTGATTTTGAGCATCACTCTTCTCCTAGATAGGCTTTGATCACGCGCGGATCGTGGCGGACTTGTTCGGGTTTGCCGGTCATGATGGGGCGGCCGTTTTCCATCACCAAGATGCGGTCGGAGACGCCCATGACCAAGCCCATGTCGTGCTCGATCAGCAGCACGGCAACTTTGTGTTCGCGGCGCAGGGTGTCGATCAGTTGCTTGAGCTCTTGGGTTTCGGCCGGGTTGAGTCCGGCGGCGGGCTCGTCGAGCAGCAACAGGCGCGGCTGGGTGATCATGCAGCGGGCGATCTCTAAGCGGCGTTGCTGGCCGTAGGAGAGGGCGCTGGCTTCGCGGTTGGCGAGTGCGCGCAGGCCGACAAAGTCCAGCCACTGGGCGGCACGCGCCAGCGCTTGTTGTTCGGCGCGGCGGTAGCTGGGGGTGGCAAAGAGGCCGCTGAGCAGGCCTGATTGCACTTGTTGGTGCTGTGCGACCAGCAGGTTTTCCAGCACGCTGAGGGATTTGAACAGGCGGATGTTTTGGAAGGTGCGCACCAGGCCGTGCTGGGCGATGCTGTGGCTGGGCTGGCCGGTGATGGCCCGCCCTTGCAGCGTGATGCTGCCGCCGCTGGGGCGGTAAAAGCCGCTGATGCAGTTGAAGGCTGTGGTTTTGCCGGCGCCGTTGGGGCCGATGATGGCGAATATTTCGCCGGGCAGGACTTGGAAGCTGACCTGGTCGACCGCCAGCAGGCCACCAAAGCGCATCGACAGGTTTTGGACGTCGAGCATGGGGCTGGGCTGGGGGGGCATGTTCGGCATGCTGGCCGCGTTGGCTACGCTGTGGGCGCTCATTGCGGCAGCTCCACGTGGGTGCGGCGGGCGGGCAGCAGGCCTTGCGGGCGCCAGATCATCATCAGCACCATCACCAGGCCAAAGCTCAGCATGCGGTATTCGGCAAAGCCGCGCGTCAGCTCGGGCAGCACGGTGAGCAAAATGGCGGCGGCGATGACGCCCAGGCGCGAGCCCATGCCGCCGAGTACGACGATGGCAAGAATCAGCGCCGACTCGATGAAGGTGAAAGATTCGGGGGTGACCAGGCTTTGCCGGGCGGCGAAGAAGCAGCCGGCCAGGCCGGCAAAGGCCGCGCCCAGGGCGAAGGCCGAGAGTTTGATCCGGGTTGGGTTCAGGCCCAGCGAGCGGCAGGCGATCTCGTCGTCGCGCAGCGCCTCCCAGGCGCGGCCCATCGGCATGCGGATCAGGCGGCTGCCGACAAACAAGGTGAACAGCGCCAGCAGCAGGGCGATGAAGTACAGCAGGTACAGGCCGTGCATGCTTTGGTAGGCGATGCCAAAAAATTCATGGAAAGTGGCCTCGCCTTCAATGCTGGCGCTGCGCGCGAGCTCAAGTCCAAAAAAGCTTGGCTTGGGGATGCCGTTGATGCCGTCGGGCCCGCCGGTGATGCCGTCCAGGTTCTTCAGCAGCAGGCGGATGATTTCACCAAAACCGAGTGTGACGATC
>JAYVXE010000288.1:0-5004 GCA_043785395.1 Burkholderiaceae bacterium
CTCCGCCAGGCCACCGGGTGCGCCCCCTTGAGGGGGAAAGCGCCGCAGGCGCTTCGGGGGTGGGCCAAGTTCACCGCTTCCAGTGCACCCGTGGATCTGGCTCCGCCAGGCCACCGGGTGCGCCCCCTTGAGGGGGAAAGCGCCGTAGGCGCTACGGGGGTGGTCTAAGTTAACGATTGCGGATCAGGCCGCTGCGGCCGCACGTTGCAAGCGGTCGCGCACGCCGTCCCAGTCGGCGCTGGGGGGCGGGGTCTCAACCCAGATCAGCTCGACACCCTGGGCGTCGAAGTCGCGCAGGCTGGCAAAGAGTTGTTGCGCGGCGACTTCGGCGGTGGCGGGCATGCGGCGCAGCACCAGTTGGGCTGCGCGCACGCGCAGCGGTGTGCGCGCATAAATGGCGATCCGTGCCGCATCCGCGCCGAGCCTGTCGAGCGCAGCCTGCAGGCTGGGCGCATCCATCAGCCGCAGCGTGGCCAGGGGCGCGTAGTGCGCCTCTAACGTGCCGGGCGCGCGTGGGGCCGGGTCGGTGAGCGCCGTGCTGGCCGCCAGCGCTTGGCCGCCGACGGCCTCGATCTGCGCCCGGCTGATGGCGCCAGGGCGCAGCAGCACCGGTTGGCCGCGCGTGCAGTCAACGATGCTGGACTCGATGCCGACCGCGCAGGCGCCGCCGTCCAGCACCAGCAAGTTGGCGCCAAACTCCGACTGCACATGCGCGGCCGTGGTCGGGCTGATGCGGCCAAACTGGTTGGCGCTGGGTGCGGCCAAACCCCAGACCGGCTGCGGCTGGTGCAGCAGCGCGTGCAGCAGCGCTTGTGCCACCGGGTGCGCCGGGCAGCGCAGGCCAATCGAGGCCTGGGCGCCCGCTGCTGCCGTGGCAACCCCGGCGCGGCGCGGCAGGATAAGGGTCAGCGGGCCGGGCCAAAAAGCCTGCATCAGCCGCTGCGCAAAGTCGGGCGTCGAGGCCGCAAAATGCGCCGCCTCTTGGGCGCTGGCGACATGCACGATCAGCGGGTGCGTGCTGGGCCGGCCCTTGGCCGTGAAGATTTTGGCCACCGCCACGCTGTTGCAAGCGTCGGCGGCCAGGCCGTAGACGGTCTCGGTCGGCAGGCCGAGCAAGTCGCCGGCACTGACGGCGTGCTGCGCTAGCGCCAGCGATTCAGGTGCGTTTGCGTCCAGCAGCATCGTGTTGGCGCCTCAAAACGCGGCCAGGCCGAGCAGTTGCGCAGCTTGCAGCGCGGTGGCACGCACGTCTTCGACGCTGGCTGCGGTGAACGTCAGGTGGCCCATCTTGCGGCCTGCGCGGGGCTGTTGCTTGCCGTACAAGTGCACATGGCAGCCGGGCAAGGCCAGCAGTTGCGGCCAGGGCGGGGTGCGCGCAGACGCGTCTTTGGCGTCTTTGGCGTCCTTGTCCAACCACAGTTCACCCAACAGGTTGAGCATGATGGCCGGGCTGTGCTGGCGCGGGGTGGGCAGCGGCAGGCCGGTCATGCAGCGCACTTGCAGCTCGAACTGCGAGACATCGCAGGCATCGAGCGTGTAGTGGCCGCTGTTGTGCGGGCGCGGCGCAATTTCGTTGACCACCAAGCGGCCGTCTTCGAGCACAAAGAACTCAACGCATAGGACGCCGACGTAGTCCAGGTCTTTTGCTATTGATTTTGTAGCTGCTATCGCTTTATCTATAAGCTCTAGAGGCATGTTTGACTCATAAACCTCGGTCACCGCCAAAATACCGTTGCGGTGCAGGTTGCGCTGCGGTGGGAAATGCACCATTTGGCCGTCTTGGCCGCGCGCCAGCAGCACCGAGTATTCGGCGGCCAGCGGCAACAACTGCTCTAGCACGCAGGGCACGCAGCCAGCGTCTTGCCAGGCGGCGGCCAGCGCAGCACGGTCGGCCACCCGCATCTGCCCTTTGCCGTCGTAGCCGAGCCGGGTGGTTTTGAGGATGCCGGGCAGCAAGTGCGCGCCCACGGCGGCCAGTTGTGCAGCGTTTTCTATCAGTGCATAGGGTGCGCAGGGCACGCCGCAGCGCACAAAGTGGGCTTTCTCGGCGGCACGGTCTTGTGCAATCGCCAGTGCCGTGGCCGCTGGTGCGACCGGGCAGGACGCGGCCAGATTGGCCAGTGTGGCGGCGGGCACGTTCTCGAACTCGGTGGTGATGGCCGCACACAGGCCGCCGAGCCGGGACAAGGCCTCGGCGTCTTGGTAGTCGGCGTGGATGTGGTGGTGGCTGACGCGCCCGGCCGGGCTGGCCGCGTCGGGGTCCAGCACGGCGGTGAAGTAGCCCATGCTTTGCGCGGCATGGACAAACATGCGGCCCAACTGGCCGCCGCCCACGACACCCAGCGTGACTTCGTGCGTGGCCGGGCCGGGCCAGATCGGTGTGTGCTTCATACGCTTGGTGGCAGCGTCATCTGCGCTGCTGCCTCGGTTTGCTGGGCGCGAAAGGCGTCAAGCTGCTGGCGCAGCGCGGGCTGGCCCAGCGCCAGCATGGCGACTGCGAACAGGGCTGCATTGGCGGCACCGGCCGCGCCGATGGCAAAGGTCGCAACCGGAATGCCTCTGGGCATCTGTACGATACTGTGCAGCGAATCGACGCCTTGCAAGTGGCGGCTGGCAACCGGTACGCCAAGCACCGGCAGACGGGTCTTGGCGGCCAGCATGCCGGGCAGGTGGGCCGCCCCACCGGCACCGGCAATGATGGCTTGCAGGCCGCGTTGCGCCGCCGTTTCGGCATAGGCAAACATGGCGTCCGGCATGCGGTGCGCGGAGACCACGCGGGCCTCATGCGCAATGCCGAATTGCTGGAGAATCTGCACCGCGTGTTGCATGGTGTCCCAATCGGAGTTGGAGCCCATGACGACGCCTATTTGGATGGTTGTCATTGAAGTGAGTCAGTACTGATTTACCCGAATTTTACGTTTTGCCTTGAAAGCAGTGTCCATGATTGATGTAAACGAAGAAAATTTTGACACCGAGGTCATTGCCGCCTCGATGACTACCCCCGTTTTGGTCGACTTTTGGGCCCCTTGGTGCGGCCCTTGCAAGACCCTTGGGCCGATTTTGGAAAAGCTGGAGCTGGCCTATGCCGGGCGCTTCAAGCTGGTCAAGATCGACTCTGACCAAGAGCAGCAATTGGGCGCCGCCTTTGGCATTCGCAGCATTCCCACCTGTATTTTGCTGCTCAATGGCCAACCCGTTGATGGCTTTCAAGGCGCCTTGCCCGAGAGCCAAATCCGCGAATTCCTGGACAAGCACTTGCCTGCTGCCCCCCCCACCGAGCCCGAAATGGCCCCAGAGCTCAGCGCCCAAGACGCCTTGGCCGCAGGCGACAGCGACAGCGCACTAGAAAAGCTGCAAAGCACGCTGGCGCGTGAGCCCGACAACGACGACGCGCGCTTTGACTGTGTGCGCCTGCTGCTGCAACTCGGCGACGATGCCGCTGCCCAGGCCGTATTTGCACCGGTGCGCGCCAAGGCAGCTGCAGTGCGCCGACTCGACGCCTTGCAGCGCTGGCTGGAGGCGATTGCGTTTGCCAACGGACACACTGACCACGCCAGCGCCCATGCCCAATTCGATGCCCAAATTGCGCTGAACAAGCGCGATTTTGACGCCCGCTTTGGCAAGGCCCAGCTGCTGTTGGCGGCCCAGCAATGGACGGCGGCGATGGACGCTTTGCTCGATATTTTGATGCGTGACAAAACCTGGAGTGACGACTTGGCGCGCAAAACCTATATCGCTATTTTGGAGATCATTGAGCCGCCCAAGGTCAAGGTCGCCGATGGCCAAATCCCGCCCACCGACCCGGTTGTGAGCAGCTACCGGCGCCGTCTGAGCTCGGTGGTTCTGAGCTGATGATGGCCGCCGCACCGCACCTATGCGCGATTGCCCGCAGCGTTCGCACCCCCTTGCTGGCCAGTTTGTTGGCGCTGGCGCTGGCCGTGTCTGGCAGCCCGGAGGTGTCCGCCGCGCCGAAAGCGCAGGCCTCCAAAAGCCGGGTGAAAGCCAGCGTCAAAAAACCGGGCGCCAAAAAACCGGGTGCCAAAAAATCGGGCAAAGCATCCCGAACCCGTACCGGCACCAAAACCGCCGCCACTGCCGCAGTGCAGGCCCGCGCTGCGGCCGGTTCGCCCGATATTTTGCTGCCGCTGTCAGCTGCTTACAGCGGTAGTTTGTCGTGCGCCGACTGCAACGGCAGCCGCTACCAGCTCAGCCTCAACGCGAGTGAGGGCAGCAGCATCCGGGGCGACTACACGCTCAAGCGCCAAGACGAGGGCGCGCAGGCGGTTGTGGTCGAGCAAGGCCCTTGGCGCCTGTCCTACGACTACGGGCGGCTGATCCTGGGGGGCGGCAAGCTGCCCGCGCTGTACGCCATCAAAGACCGCAGCACCCTGGTTCAGCTCGGCATTGAGGGCCGACCGCTGGACGGCGGCCAGTACCAGATGCAGCGGCAGGACGCCGACGGCACGCAGCCCGCTGCTGTGCCGCCGACCGTCGCCACGGTGGCCGACCGGCTGGAGGCTACGTTTTGGCAGCTGGTCGAACTGCACGGCAGCGCCATCAGCGTCGTCAGTGACCCGCAGCGCGAGCCGCACTTGGTGCTAGATGGCGGCAAAAAGCATGCCAGTGGCTCGGGCGGCTGCAACCGTTTTGCCGGCAGCTTTGAGCGCTCGGCTGGCAACGCGTTGCGCCTGAGCGGCATTGTCTCGACCCGCATCGCCTGCACCGAAGACGTCCGCACCCAGCGCGAGAGTGCGTTTTTGGATGCGCTGCACCAAACCCGCAACTACCAGTTGCAGGGCTCGCGGCTGGCGTTGTTGGACGAGCGGGGTCGGGTGCTGCTACAGATGGAGGCCGTGCTCCAGTGACCTAACTGTCATGCACGGGGCCAAGCACCCCGAGCGATGAAACCGCGCCGCGAGACGAGCGCGCCGCTTCCAGTGCACCCGTGGATCTGGCTCTGCCAGGCCACCGGGTGCGCCCCCTTGAGGGGGGAGCGCCGCAGGC
>JAYVXE010000289.1:0-4999 GCA_043785395.1 Burkholderiaceae bacterium
CTCACCCAAGAGGTGAACGTGATCGAAGCAGAAAAATCCAATATCCATGCGGCGCTCCAGAAGAAAACAAGCGGTCAACTGCGGTTTCTAGGTTCATGCCAGGGCCGGCGCTGGCCGCCAGCGCAGAGCGCTCCGTGTCCGCGCAGCGCAACTTCCATGCGGCTTGCTGCTGACCGAATGATTTATCATGCGTGCGGTCGGCCCGCCCGACTTTTTTTGCATGTCTTTTACTGAACCCACTTCTGCCCTCGTCGAACTGCGCAACGTCACCTTTGGTTACGGTGAGCGGGCTGTGCTGGACGGCGTTTCACTGCAGGTTCCACGGGGCAAGGTGACCGCGCTGATGGGAGCCTCAGGCGGTGGCAAGACCACGCTTTTGCGCCTGATCGGTGGCCAGCAACGGGCCCAGCACGGCGAAGTACTGCTCAACGGCGCCGATGTGGGGGCGATGGCCGCCCCGGCGCTGTACGCAGCGCGCCGACGCATGGGCATGCTGTTCCAGTTTGGCGCCTTGTTCACCGATTTGAGCGTGTTCGACAACGTCGCCTTTGCGCTGCGCGAGCACACCGATTTGCCCGAAGCCCTGGTCCGTGACGTGGTGCTGATGAAGCTGCACGCGGTTGGCCTGCGCGGTGCGCGGGCGCTGATGCCCAGCGAAGTCTCGGGCGGCATGGCGCGCCGCGTCGCGCTGGCGCGGGCGATGGTGCTGGACCCAGAGCTGATGCTGTACGACGAGCCGTTTGCCGGGCTGGACCCAATCTCCCTCGGCACGGCTGCGCAGCTGATCCGCCAACTCAACGATGCGCTCGGGCTGACCAGCATCGTCGTCTCGCACGATTTGGACGAAACCTTCCGCATCGCTGACCAGGTGGTGATTTTGGCCAACGGCAAGATTGCCGCCCAGGGCACGCCGCAGCAGGTGCGCGCCAGCCAAGACCCGCTGGTGCACCAGTTCGTCAACGGCTTGCCGGACGGCCCGGTGACGATGCAATACCCCGGCCCCAGCGTCGAGGATGATTTTGGCCTGGGCCGAGGAGGTTTCGCATGAGTTGGTACCGCCCCGCCGATGTTGGCCTTGCAACGCGCACACTGCTGGTCGATCTGGGCCGGGCGGCGCAGCTTTTTTGGCGCTTGCTGACGCTGGCCGGGCCGACCTTCAAGCGCTTTGGCCTGGTGCGCGACCAAATCCATTTTTTGGGCAACTACTCGCTCGCCATCATTGGGGTTTCGGGCTTATTCATTGGCTTTGTGCTGAGCTTGCAAGGTTTCTACATCTTGCAGCGCTATGGTTCAGCCGAAGCACTGGGCCAGTTGGTGGCGCTAAGCCTGGTGCGCGAGCTCGGCCCGGTGATCAGCGCGCTGTTGTTTGCCGGGCGCGCCGGCACCTCGCTGACGGCCGAAATTGGCTTGATGCGGGCGGGCGAGCAGCTAAGCGCCATGGAGATGATGGCGGTCGATCCGGTGCGCCGCATCCTGGCGCCACGTTTTTGGGCGGGTGTGATCACACTGCCTCTGTTGACGGCGGTGTTCAGCGCAGTCGGCGTGATCGGTGGCTGGATTGTGGGCGTGCTGCTGATCGGCATCGACCCCGGCTCGTTTTGGAGCCAAATGCAGGGCGGCGTGGATGTCTGGGGCGACGTTGGCAACGGCGTGGTGAAGAGCCTGGTGTTTGCATTCAGCGTCACCTTTGTCGCCTTGCAACAAGGCTTTAGCGCCCACCCCACGCCGGAGGGCGTATCGCGCGCGACCACGCGCACAGTGGTGGTGGCGTCGCTGGCGGTGCTGGGACTGGACTTTGTCCTGACCGCCATGATGTTTTCAATTTAAGGCATGTGTATGCAACGTAACGACTCAACCTTTATACATGCCGCCGTATGCAGTGCGCACGGCCCCTGCCAGCAGACGCCGTGGAGCCGGCTTTGCCGGGTCACTGGCGTCGCCCCCTGCATGTCGCATCGGTTCTGGGGAACCGATCCGAGGGGGGTTGGCGAGAGCGAAGCGAAGCCTGGGGGAGAGTAATACTATGCAACGTTCTAAAAATGATGTATGGGTAGGCTTATTTGTGTTGCTTGGGGCGGCCGCTATCCTTTTTTTGGCGCTGCAATCGGCCAACCTGCTGTCGCTCAACTGGCAAACACGCTACCGCGTGACGGCCAAGTTTGACAACATCGGCGGACTCAAGCCCAGGGCCGCTGTCAAAAGTGCAGGCGTGGTGGTCGGGCGGGTCGAGTCGATTGCGTTTTACCGCCAAAGCTTCCAAGCACTGGTGACACTGGCGCTCGATGAGCGCTACGTCTTTCCTCACGACAGCTCACTCAAAATCCTCACCAGCGGCCTGCTCGGTGAGCAGTACCTGGGCCTGGAGGCCGGCGGCGACGACCAAAACCTGGCGGAAGGCGACCATATTGCCCAGACCCAATCGGCGGTCGTCTTGGAGAATCTGATCAGCCAATTTCTCTTTAGCAAAGCCGAAGAGACCCCCTCGACTGCGCCGGCCCTTGGCCCCAAGAAATGAACCCATTGCAAGCAGCATCTTCAAAAAGTATAGCTATAGCCGCAAGGTGGGCATGCGTTACAGCACTATTTCTTGTATTATTTGGCTGCGCAAGCGGCCCACACCCACGCGACCCGCTTGAGCCCATGAACCGCAGCACGGCGCGCTTCAACGACAGCATTGACCGCGCCGTGCTGCGCCCCGTGGCCAGAGCCTACCAGGCGGTGACGCCAGCCCCGCTGCGCCTGGGGGTGAGCAACTTTTTCAACAACATTTCTGAGCCTTGGTGGTTTGTCAACAATCTGTTGCAACTCAAGTTTGAGGCGGCAGCCGATACGCTCATGCGCTTTAGCATCAACACAGTGTTTGGCATCGGTGGGCTGGGCGATGTCGCCAGCCAGGCACAAATCAGCCGCCACCGCCAAGACTTTGGCCAAACACTGGCGTGGTACGGCGTTGGCACCGGGCCTTACCTGGTACTGCCACTGCTTGGGCCATCGACCTTGCGTGACAGCCTGACACTGCCCATTGCCACGCAGGCCGACTTGCTGCGCCAGCTCGACAACGTGCCGCTGCGCAACAGCCTGTACGGGCTGCGGCTGGTCGATACCCGGGCCAACTTATTGCGGCTTGGCAACGTACTCGACGAGGCCTCGCTCGACCCTTACAGCTTCCAGCGCGATGTATTTTTGCAACTGCGCGACAACCCGCGCAAGCGTGGCCAAGGCAGTGACGGCAGTGATGGCCGTGATGACAATGACGGCAGTGACGGCGCCGAGTCCGCGCTGCCAAACGCCCTGAAAACGCCCTGACAGCGCCCTGACCGCGCCCTGACAGCGCCGCCAGCCATCCCATTTTTGAGAAAGACCCGCACCATGCAACGCCGTTTTTTTAGCACCCTCACCGCCGCACTGGCCTTGGCCCTGAGTTTGGCGGCGCCCCTGGCGGTACAGGCCGCCGACGAAGCACCCGACGCCTTGGTCAAGCGCCTGTCGTCCGACCTGCTCGACACCATCCGCGCCGACCCGGCGCTGCAAGGCGGCGACATCAACAAAATCATCGCCTTGGTCGACAGCAAGATCATGCCCAACATCAACTTCGTCCGGATGACGGCCGCCGCCGTGGGGCCGGGCTGGCGCCAAGCTACACCGGCGCAAAGGCAGCGCTTGCAAGACGAGTTCAAGACCCTGTTGGTACGCACCTATTCCGGCGCGCTGACACAGGTGCGCGACCAACGCGTCACGCTCAAGCCGCTGCGCGCTGGCGCCGACGACAAAGAACTGGTCGTGCGCACCGAAATCACGGGCCGGGGCGACCCCATCCAACTCGACTACCGGCTGGAGAAAACACCGGGACAGGGCGCGGGCTGGAAGATTTACAACCTGAACGTGATGGGCATCTGGCTGGTCGACACCTACCGCAACCAGTTTGCGCAAGAAATCAACGCCAAAGGTATTGACGGCCTGATCGAGTCGCTACAAGCACGCAACCAGCGCAATGCGGCCAAGGGCGCGCAGAGCTAGGCCATGCTGGTATTGCCCGCCGCGCTGACCCAAGACAATGCCCGCGCCTGCTTGCAAATGTTGGTGCAAAGCCTGCGGCTCAACCCCGCGTCCAGCGTCATGGTTGACGCCTCGGCGCTGCAAACATTCGACTCATCGGCCCTGGCCGTGCTGCTAGAGTGCCGGCGCGAAAGCCTGGCCCAAGGCAAAAGCTTTGCCATCCAAGGGCTGTGCCCAAAGCTGAGCGCACTGGCGCAGCTGTACGGGATTGAAACGCTGCTGCCCGCAGCCGCAGCTACAACCACCGCGACGCCCACGCCAGCCGCCACGCAGCCAGCCTAAGCCCCAGTGGGCCGAACCAGGCCGACTCGATCTCGGATCTCAGGCCGGGCCGGACCGCAGCCCGTAGGCCTTGCCGTCGACGAACAGGTATTCGACCCGCATCACGGCTTCGCCTTTTTCGTCCCGGGTGCCGAAGCCGACGGCGGATATCGCTGTGCCGGGCTTGATCTCGCGCACCTGCCAGGCCTCCAGCCGCGTCAGCGGCGCCAGTTCGAGCTCCCACTGACGGTCCTTGCGCCTCGGCAGCGTCGCCTTGGCGAGCAGGGCCGGGCCATCGACCGGTGCGCTCTGCGCCGGGAGCGCGCGCGTCGACAGGTCGGCCGGCAGCTTCAGGTCGGCCGGCACGTCGATCGTCAATTCGGCGTGCGGGTTCTGCCAGCGCGAACGCGACACCCGGCCTTCCAGATAGAGTGGCCGATCGTGGTCGAAACTGCTCCAACCATGGTGTGCCCAGGCGAAGGGCATCGCGCCTGGGAGCGTGACGGCGGCGAACATGAGGCGGCGACGTTTCATACGGGAAGCTCCTTAAGATGACAGGCGATCAATAGGCGATCCAGCGGCCGCAGAACACAACAGCCAGCCAGATCGCAGTGGACAACAACATCTGGGCCCGCGCCAGCAGGTCAAGTTTGGCCAGCGAGCGTCGGCCATGGAACCACAG
>JAYVXE010000290.1:0-4971 GCA_043785395.1 Burkholderiaceae bacterium
CCAGTGCCAGGCCTTCGCGCTGGGCCCGCTGCGCCAAGGCCTGGCGCCGCCCGCCGGGGATGCGCACGCCGGCATCCACCAACAGTGCTGCCAGCAAGGCTTCAACCCGTTCGCTGTAGACCGCTGTGCCGCCGAGTGCAGCCGGGTCGATCACGATAAAGACTTGGCCAATGCGCGGTGGTTTGCCCGAGTCTTCAAAAAACGAATCTGCCTCCAGGCCAAAACGGGCGCCGGTAAGCGACGTCACCAACAGCTCGACCACCAAGGCCAGCATCGCCCCTTTGGTGCCGCCCATGGGCAGCATCGAGCCTTGCAAACCGGCTTGGGCGTCGGTGGTGGGCTGGCCTTGGGCATCGAGTGCCCAGCCGAGCGGGATGGCTTCGCCCTTTTTGGCCGCCACCATCAGCTTGCCGCGTGCCACCTCGGACAGCGATAAATCCACCACGACCGGTGCACCGCTGGCGCGTGGGAAGCAGGCCGCAATCGGGTTGGTGCCAAAGATCGCCCGTGTTCCGCCAACCATCGGCATCGCCGCCGGTGAGTTGCCAAAGGCCAGCCCCACCAACCCCGCCGCTGCGACCGGCTCCAAGTGGTAGGCCGCAGCGCCAAAGTGGTGGCTGTTGGTGACCGCGCCAATGGCAATGCCAGTTTGCTGGGCACGTGCGCTAGCCTGCTCGATCGCCAGCGCGCAGGCGGCAAAGGCAAAGCCGTCTTGGGCGTCCACCAACACGGCCGATGCGCGCTCGGCCACGATCTGCGGCACGGCGTCGCCGCGCACCCGGCCCGAGCGCAAATGCCCGGCGTACATCGGTATGCGCGACAAGCCGTGCGAGGCCAAGCCTTGGGCCTCGGCGGCCACCAGCGCTTGTGCTGTGGCGCGGGCTTGCGCCGGCGAGGCGCCAGCGGCTTGCAGGGCGCGGCTGGCGAGTTGTTCGAGTTCGTGCAAAGGAATGGTCATGGTGTTACGGGTTTGTGCTGCGCTGCTTGAAAGCGTGTGCGCTTGGCGTTGTGCGAAAGACGGGAATTCCACCCGGCGACAGATGGACAGTTAATGTGAACCACCCCCGAAGCGCCTGCGGCGCTCGCCCCCTCAAGGAGGCGCACCCAGTGGCCTGGTGAACTTAGACCACCCCCGAAGCGCCTGCGGCGCTCGCCCCCTCAAGGGGCGCACCCAGTGGCCTGGCAGAGCCAGATCCACGGGTGCACTGGGGGCGGCGCGGTTTCATTGTTCGGGGTGCTTGGCCCATGCATGAAAGTTAATGTAAAAAAACACTTAGCGCCGGGGCGCTGCGCTGCGCTTGGCGGGCATGCAGGTGAGGGCTTGCGCTCAAAAAGTGAGGCCTGCCCAAAGCTGAGCGCCCATCCCTCAACCCAAAGCCGCCGCCACTTGGCTGGCAATCAGGGTCGAGACACGTTGGTTGGCCTCGGCGGTGACGCCGGCCACATGCGGGGTGAGCAACAGATTGGGGCAGCCGTGCCAAGCGTTCTGGGCAGGCAGTGGCTCGGGCTCAAAGACATCGAAGGCGGCGCCACCCAGCTGGCCACTGCGCAGCGCGCTGGCCACCGCCGCTTCGTCGGCAATGCCGCCACGCGCAGTGTTGACCAAAACGGCGCCGGGCTTCATGCGCGCAATGCGCTCGGCATTGATCAGATTTTGCGTCTGCGCCACCAGCGGCACATGCAGGCTGAGGATGTCGGACTGCGCCAACAGCTGATCGAGCGTGCAAGGGCTCACGCCGCTGCTGTGCCAGACCGCAGCATCCGCGGCCAGCGCCGGATCGTGCGCCAGCACGTGCAGACCGAGCGCTTGCGCCAGCCGTGCCGTGCACTGGCCAATCGAGCCAAAGCCGACCAGGCCCAAAGTCTTGCCGGCAATCTCGCGGCCATTGGACAAGGCGTTGCGCGGCCAGTCGCCGGCGGCCACTTCGGCACTGCTGCGGTAGATGCCGCGCAGCAGCAACATGGCACTGCCCAGCACATATTCGGCCACCGCTTGCGCGTTGGCGCCGGTGGCTGGAATCACGCGGATATTGCGCGCACTGCAGGCGGCCAGATCGATATTGTCCAGCCCCACGCCAAGCCGACCCACCACGCTGACGCGGCCCATGGCCGCCAACAGCGGCCCACGCACCTGGGTGCGGTTGCGCACGATCACCGCATCGGCGTCGCTGACAGCGTCCAGCAACCGCGCCGGATGGTCAATCAAACTCGGGTCGTAACGCACATCAAAACGCGCCTGCAAGCTTTGCACAGCAGGCAGATCCATGAACTCGGTAATGGTGATTTTTTTCATAAAAGCGAATCAAAGAAAGAGTCAAAAAACCAATAAACAGCACAACCAAACACCCCACCCTGGCAACGCGCCAGCGCGCCAAATCTGGCAACGCGCCAGCGAGCCAGCCCTCCAGAACACCGCGTATCTGGCTTTGCCAGTCCGCAGGTGTTGCCCCCGGTAGGGGGTTGGCGGTGACGCGCAGCGCACAAGCCTGGGGGCGAGCCAAATCTGCCAGCCCTCCAGAACACCGCGGATCTGGCTCTGCCAGTCCGCAGGTGTTGCCCCCGGTAGGGGGTTGGCGGTGACGCGCAGCGCACAAGCCTGGGGGCGCGCCAAATCTCATCCGTTGGCTTGGATGTTGCGCGCCTTCACAATCTCACGCCAGCGCACCAAGTCTTGCGCCAAGATGCTGGCAAAGGCGTCCGGCCCCAGCGCTTTGACGGTAAAGCCCTGCGCGGCCACGCGCTGCACGATGGCGGGGCTTTGCACCATGCGCAGCGCCTGCTCGGCCACCTTGTCGATGATGGCGCGCGGCGTGCCAGCCGGCACCATCAGGCCAGTCCAGTTTTCCAGCTCCATCTTGGCCAGCCCTTGCTCGGCAAAGGTAGGCACATTGGGCAACAAGGCATGGCGCTGGGCCGAGGTCACCGCCAGGGCACGCAATTTTCCAGACTGGATGAAGGGCGCAGACTCGGGCAAGTTGGAGACGATGAAGTCAATCTGGTTGCCCATCAAGTCATTCAGCGACGGCGCCCCGCCTTTGTAGGGCACATGGGTGACGTCCAGCTTGGCATTGCCCGCCAGCAGCTCCAGCCCCAAATGCGGCGGCGTGCCATTGCCCGACGAGCCACCATTGAGCGGGCGGCGCCTGGCCTCGGCCAAGAACTCTTGCAAGTTGTGCGCTGCAAAACTGTTGTGCACCACCAGCACCAGCGGGCTGGTGGCCAGCAGCGCGACCGGGGCCAGGTCACGCTCGACGCTATAGGGCAGCTGCGCGAACAGCGATGGATTGACCGCGTGCGCCAGCGTCACCGCCAGCCAGGTGTAGCCGTCGGGCGTGGCCTTGGCGACCAGATCGGCCCCCAGGTTGGCGTTGGCGCCGGGTTTGTTGTCGACCACCACGGTTTGCTGGAGCGACTCGCTCAGCTTTTGCCCCAGCAAGCGCGCCATCACATCGGTCAGCCCACCAGCCGGAAACGGCACGACATAGCGGATCGCCTTGCTCGGGTAAGCCGCAGGCGCAGCCGCCGTTTGCGCCCAGCCCGGCCAAGCCGCAGCAACGCCCAGCGAGCCCAACGTGGCACAAAAAATCCGACGAGGAATACCCATGGTTTTGTCTCCCAATGCAAATATGCATGGAATGCGCTGGCAAGGTCAAAAGGCCGATGCGACATTGAATGCGTGGTGGTTACAGGACTTGCGCCATCGCAATTTACGGCAAAAAATTATATTTTTATAGCTTGTATCGCTATATACATATGAATTTGACAAAGAAAACACTGTAAAAATCAATAAATCAATGCGCCATCAGCTATCTAAATAAATTTACCACCCCAAAAATCCCCCCATCATGCGCACCCCACCTGGTCAAGCGCAGCGAAGACCCCTCCAGAGATACCGCGGATCTGGCTCTGCCAGTCCGCTGGTATCGCCCCCGGTAGGGGGTTGGCGTTTACGCGCAGCGAAAAAGCCTGGGGGCGAGCCAAATCCGCCAGCGAGCCAGCCTTCCAGAGATACCGCGGATCTGGCTCCGCCAGTCCGCTGGTATCGCCCCCGGTAGGGGGTTGGCGTTTACGCGTAGCGAAAAAGCCTGGGGGCGAGCAACACCTCATGCGCTCTCGAAGAGGCGCGTCATCACAAACTCGCGGTGGCCCAGCGCCTCGGCTGAGGTCAGACGGCCATTGACGGTGCTCAGCATCATCTCCAGCAACTGGTCGCCTGCTTGGTCCATCGTGCGCTCGCGTTGCAGCAGGCCCGAGCAATCAACGTCGACGTGCTCACCCATGGTGCGCACGGTGCGCGGGTTGGCGCAAATTTTGATCACCGGCACCAAAGCGTTGCCAATCACATTGCCCTGCCCGGTGGGGAAGAAATGCACGACAAAACCAGAGGCGGCGCACAGCGTGACCATCTCGGCTGCGGCAGACGACGAGTCCATGAACCACAGGCCGGGATGGCTGGGGATTTCGGCCTTGTCGATGACGCCGTCGACGGTGCAGGTGCGGCCGATTTTTTGGATATTGCCGAGCGCTTTTTCTTCAATCGTGGTCAGGCCGCCGGCAATATTGCCCTTGGTCGGCTGCGAGTCCGACAGGTCGGTCGTCTTGTTGCGCTGGATCATGTCCTGGTAGCGGTTGAACATGAACATGAACTTGTCGCGCACGGCGTCGTTCGCACAGCGCGCCGCGACGATCTGTTCGGCGCCGGTGAGTTCGGTGGTCTCGCCGAAGCACAGGTAGCTGCCGAGCGCGTGCAGCTTGTCGAAAGCATTGCCGACGGTCGGGTTCGAACCACAGCCAGAGGTGGTGTCCGATTCGCCGCACTTGGTCGAGACCCACAGCTCGTGGATTGCGCAGGCCTCGCGCTGCTTCTCGCTCGCCCACTGCACGTAGTCGCGTGCGGCCTTGCTGGCGCGCAGGATGGTGTCGTGGTCGCCGTGGCCTTCGATGCCGAAACCGACGACCGGCTTGCCGGTG
>JAYVXE010000291.1:0-4970 GCA_043785395.1 Burkholderiaceae bacterium
GTAGCGTCTGCGTACAGGGTCTGGAGGTGCTGCTTTGTCAGCGCGTGTGTTGGCAGGTCAAACACAATCTCGCCTCCGGCCAGGGCGATTACGCGATCCGCCAGGAGTGGAATCAAGTCCGGGTTGTGCACTACGCTGAGCAACGTTGCGCCGTCCGTGATGGCACATAGATATCGGCAAGCTTCCTGCGTAGCGCT
Organism: Burkholderiaceae bacterium; assembly: GCA_043785395.1. Taxonomy (GTDB): domain Bacteria; phylum Pseudomonadota; class Gammaproteobacteria; order Burkholderiales; family Burkholderiaceae_C; genus JAGOEY01. The sequence continues at coordinate 198 of JAYVXE010000291.1, forward strand.
GGGGTCCAATGCGGACGTGGGCTCGTCAGCCAATACCAGTCGAGGATGTTGCATCCTAAGCCGCGCAAGGCTGAGCTTTTGCAGTTCGCCACCGGAAAGGCGGTCTGTGCGCGTATGGGCCTGTTCCAACAAGCCCAGTGCCGTCAAGGCGTGCAGGGCTTCGTTCAGCAGTGGCGCCGGGTACAGGCGCGTCCAACTGCGCCATAAGGGCATGGCGTCGGGCCGTGCCAAAGCGCCAAGCACCACGTTCTCCAGGGCGCTCAGGCGCGGCACCAAGTGCAGGCCTTGCATGACCTGGCCGACTTCTGCCCGCAGCCCCCGCCACTCGCCGCGGGACATGCCGGCGGCACCCGTTTGCGTCAGATCGCGACCCAGCACTACAACATGCCCCTGGGACGCTGCAAGCGAGCCCCCCAAGACCCGCAATAAACTGCTTTTGCCGGCGCCATTGGGTCCCACGATGGCAATACTCTCACCCGGGCCGACCCGAAGTTCTGGAATGCGCAGCAAGCGACGCGAGCCCACCGATACCTCCAGATCACGGATGTCAATCACCAGATCAAGTCGCGTCGTGTTCATAGCAGCGCCTGCCGAATCCGGCGCGAGAGGGCGTCAAACACGGTGACCAATAAAATCACCACGAGCAAAATCGTGCCCAACCTGCTCCACTGAAACAGGCTTACTGCCTCGGAGATCAGTAGGCCCAGTCCACCGGCTCCGATCAGGCCCAGAATCGTCGAGTCGCGGATATTGAACTCCCACACGTAGAGGTGGTTGCTGACAAACTGAGGTAGCACGGATGGCCAGACCGCACTGAAAAAAACCTGTGACTCCGATGCTCCGGTCGCACGCACAGCGTCCACAGCACCCATGTCCAGTGTTTCAATGCTCTCGGCGTACAGCTTGCCGTAGGTGCCCATGGAATGCAAAGCGATGGCCAAAATGCCAGCCATAGGCCCCAGGCCCACAATGCCAACCAGAATCAAGCCAAAGACCAGGGTATGAACCGCACGAGCCATGTCCAGCACCGAGCTGGCGGTCAACGCCAGCAGTCGTGGTGCTCGCAAATTACGCGCCGCAAGCAGGCCCAGTGGTAACGCCATGACGGCGGCGAGCAAGGAGCCCAGGGTCGCGATCTGGAAGGTGGCCCAGGTCGCGCGCGCCAGAGCCCAGAGGAATTGCGCTTCCACCAGGCGCCGGTCTTCCACACGCAACAGCGTGCCGTCGCTGCTGCGGTACTCCAGCCGTTCGGTTCCAAACCACACATCCAAAAAGCTGGGATGGGAAAACTCACCCACCGACTTCACGAGGTTGTTCCAGGGGTTGCGGCCCCAAGTCAAATCACCCGCCAGAACCAGGCTCGCCAGGCAAACAGCCACCACGGCGCCATACAGGACGACCAGGCTGGCAAAACCCAGTCGGCCCTTGGGCAAACGCAGAAAGTTGGACAGCGAGACAGTTGCCATGGGTCAATCAGGGTTTGGGAGCGAGCTTTCCGGTAGCCAACCCGGCATCGCGGATCGCCTTGTAAAACGCATTGTCCGAGTTCACGAAGCCCGTGTAATTGGCGGGTAAAAGTTGCGGCTGTGCCTTCAGCAAGGGCCCAATTTGCGTCAGCGCACCTTGCAAGCGCGCGACAAAAGCCTTGTCTTTGAACAGGGCGGCACTGACGGCCAAGGCATCATTGGGCAAAGGGGCAGATTGCCAAATGACAACACTGCGCTCGGCCTTGATCAAGCCCTGGTCGATCATGGCCGTCCGGTTGCGGTTGTAGTCGGCCCCAACGTCCAGTTGACCGGCGGCAACCTGGGTCTCAATCGCCTGGTGCTTGGTGTACAGCACCCGGCCAAAGTGCTTTTCCGGGTCAATACCGTTTTGCATAAAAAAGTGCAGCGGAATGAGGTAGCCCGAGGTTGAGCCCTTGTCACCAAAAGCAAAACTGCGGCCCTTGCCTTTAGGACCTATGACGTCTTGCACGCTGGTTAAACCCGAATCCGGATGCGTGACCATCTGTGCAAAGTATTCGGGCTTGCCCTGATACAAAATGGTCGACACGACCTGGGCATCTGCAAACTGGTTGGCCAGCACATAGCCCCAAGGGCCCATGAGGGCGATGTCGGTCTCTCCATTGGCCAGGCTCTTGGCCAGTCCCTCCCAACTGTCCACGGTTTTAAGCTCAACCGCTCGGCCGAGTGCTTTGGCCAGGTGTTCGGCCAGGGGTCGGTAGGTGGCATCGTTTTTTTCACGGTCGGGTTGAAACATGCCAACCCCGAACTTGAGCGGTGCGCCTTGTGCAAATGCGAGGCTGTTCAATGCGCCCAAAGCGAAAGCGCCCATGCTTGCAGCGGTGAGCAAGCGACGTCGAATGGAATTCATGGATTTTCTCCGGTTGATGGTTATGTCGTTGGTGATGGACTTGTACGATGGGGCGGCGCTTTTGGCTTGGACTCCAGCGCGAAGCGGCGCGTGAATCTGCGGTCTATGTAGTCTTTGAGGTTCCAGGCCCAGGCACCGCTGGCACCTAAACCACCGCGCGAAGCTATGGCGCGCCCGTCTGCGGTGGCCAGCAAGGCCAAAAAGCGCCGCTGCGGCGCATACACCGTCAGTGGTGCGCCCAGCAATGTGGCGCGTAAATTGTGGGACAACATCGGCCCCATGCGCACCGCGTAGACGCCAGCCTTGGGCAGCGCATCGGTTTCTTCTGAGCCCCACTGGGCGCAATCACCCACAGCGAAAATCTGAGGGTGCGAGACGGATCGCAACTGACTGTCAACACGCACAAAACCTTGCTTGCTTACCGCCAAACTTCCGCGGCGCAGCGGGTCTAGTTGCCAATCGTGCGCCTGGGCGCCGGTAGCCCAAAGCACCAGTGCGCTGGCACGCTCGGCATCTGCGTCCCAGGTGGTGCCCAGCCGCACGACGGCACCTGCCTTTTGCAGCGCACGCAAAGCTGAACGGCGGGCCGCTGGTGCAAACCCGGGAAGCAATATCGTCCCACTACTCACCAATTCGCCATTCACCTGACGGTCCGGGCGCGCTTGGCGCAAGCGGTGTAACACGGCCAGCAAGCTCTCAAAACCCGCCGCACCACCACCCACCGCAGTTACCGCCAACGGCAGGTCGGCCCGCTCGGCGGACCAGTTGTCAACAAAGGCCTGGTAGCGACCGCGCAGCTCCGACAGCGGACGCATGGAGATAATGGTTGTACTCGTATCGCTCGGTGGGGGCGGCCGCAGGGTTGAACCCACATTGAGCGAAACGATGTCGTAAGCAAGGGACTCCCCATTGGACAAGTGCAAGCTCTGACGCTCTGGGTCCAGGCGGTCAAGTTCAGCCTCCACCCAGTGCGCGCCAGCTGCAGCACACAGGGCTCCAAAATCAATAGCAATTTCCTCAAACTGGTACCTGCCAGCCAGCCACCCGGGCACCATACCCGAATAAGGCGCCAGGGGTTCTGGGGACACCAGCGTGAGTACCACGTCTGGCAAAGGGTTGGCAGCCCAAGCGAGCAGGACTTGCGCATGGGCGTGCCCCGCGCCTACCAGGACCAGGTGCTTCATGGCAACCATCCAGGCGGTAAATGCACCAGATCTGCAGGTTCATCTATATCTGCAATGGGCGCAAGTTCTATCCAGCGCAGACCAACCTGTTTCGCGCGTGCACGCGACTCCACCATCACTTGTGGAGTGCTCCAGCGCAGGTTTGCAAACAGCCGGGGCTCTGCCCGCGTGAGCCCGACCAAGGCGTAACCTCCGTCCAGTGCCGGAACAAAAACAGCGTCATGTTTGGCCAGTGTCTGGTCGGCCGCTTTTAAGACTAGGACATCCAGGCCGGGCGCATCAGTGCCCATGAGCAGTGCGCGCTCATATTTCAGGAGGCAGCGAGTGAGCGCCCTGTCCATACGTTGACCCAAGTCCCCCTCGCCTTGAACCGACAGACTCAGCTGTCCTTTCGCTTGCGACAACAATCGCTCAAATGCGGCGTGCGTGGCATCAGGGGTTACGCACAACTCCACGTGTGCACAACCTGTCGCCAGCGCCTGCGACACCGCATGCTCGAGCAGCTTTTCAGCGAGCGCCGCGGCCCCCCCAGCGCCCAGTGCCGGGATCAGCCGGGTCTTGGCCAACCCCGCTACGGGTGCCTTGGCAAAAATGATGAGAGCGGAGCTCATCGGTAGGCCCGTTCTAATTGCACGGGTGACGCACCTAGCCAATAGCGCCAACGCAGGCGCCACATCAATAAAATGGTGCGCCAGACGCCCCGGCTCTCCCAACGCCGCCCGGATGTGCGAACCCGCGCGCGAAGGCACGCTGGCGCGCCTGAACGCCGCAAGCGCTTGGACAATTCGATGTCTTCCATCAATGCTTGGTCAGGGAATCCGCCAATGGTTTCAAACGCCGCGCGTTGCACAAAAATGGCCTGGTCGCCGGTGGCAATGCCGCTCAGACGCGAGCGCAAGTTCATCATGGTGGCCACTACGCGCAGCATGGGCGAATGGCCCTCAATGTGCACATCGAAACGGCCCCAGAGGGCACCAGCGCCAATGGCATCCAGCACGAGCGCATCGGCGTTGTCGGGCAACTGTGTATCCGCGTGCAAAAACAGCAAGGCATTCCCTTGGGCCTGGGCCGCACCGGCATTCATTTGTCGCGCCCGGCCCCTCGGGCTCGACAGCGCATGGTCCACCAAGGGTTTGGCCTTGGCCACGCTGTCGTCCTGGCTACCCCCATCGACCACGATCAGCTGTATGCCGCGCGCGCGCAGTGGCGCCAG
>JAYVXE010000292.1:0-4965 GCA_043785395.1 Burkholderiaceae bacterium
GAAGTAGGACTTACGCAAACCTTGTTGATAGACACTACCTGTAGCGTCTGAGCTTGTTGAAAAACGCTACCTGTGGATTTTTGCGTAAGTCGTGAGAAGGTTAACGTGAAACACCCCCGAAGCGCCTGCGGCGCTCGCCCCCTCAAGGGGGCGCACCTGGTGGCCTGGTGAACTTAGACCACCCCCGAAGCGCCTGCGGCGCTCCCCCTCAAGGGGGCGCACCTGGTGGCCTGGCAGAGCCAGATCCACGGGTGCACTGGGGGCGGCGCGCTCGTCGTCGCGTTCCTTGTTTCATCGCTTGGGGTGCTTGGCCCATGCATGACAGTTAGGCAGCCGTGACGCGAAGGTGATGGCGCGGCAAAGCGCCAGCGCGGCTCAGGTCACCGGGGCCGGGTTGAACAGCACCAGCGCGTTGTGCAGCTTCCAGTGCTCGGCCCAGGTTTTTTTGCCACTGGCGACCGACAGCATCAGGTGGAACAGCTCCCAGCCCACGTCCTCAATACTGGCTGTGCCGTCGGCGATGCGCCCAGCGTTCACGTCCATCAGGTCATGCCAGCGCCGTGCCAGGTCGCTGCGGGTTGCCACCTTGATGACGGGTACGGGCGCCAGTCCATACGGCGTGCCACGGCCCGTGGTGAAGATGTGCAGGTTCATGCCGGCCGCCAGTTGCAAGGTGCCGCAGATGAAGTCGCTGGCTGGGGTGGCGGCGTAGATCAGGCCCTTTTGCTGCAATTTTTCGCCGGGCGACAAGACACCGGTAATCGGTGCGGTGCCGGATTTGATGATCGAGCCCATGGCTTTTTCAACAATATTGGACAGGCCGCCGAGCTTGTTGCCGGGCGTGGTGTTGGCGCTGCGGTCAACCCGGCCTTTGTCCAGGTAGTTGTCGTACCAGGCCATCTCGCGGACCATTGCTTCAGCCACTTCGGGCGTGGACGCGCGGGCTGTGAGCTGCTCAATGCCATCCCGCACTTCGGTGACCTCCGAGAACATCACGGCGGCCCCGGCGCGCACCAGCAGGTCGCTGGCAAAGCCGACCGCCGGGTTGGCGGTCACGCCCGAAAACGCATCGCTGCCGCCGCACTGCACGCCCACCACCAGCGCGCTGGCGGGGCAGGTTTCACGGCGGCGTTGGTTCAGGCGTTCCAGATGGACGCTGGCCTGGCGCAGGATCGAGTCGATCATCGACATGAAGCCGACATGGGCGTCGTCTTGCAGGCACACCACGTCAAGGCCTGGCGCCGGTTCGTGGCGCTGGTCAACGATGGGGATGCTGTTTGGGGGCAGCAGGCGCTCGGGCTGGAGCTTTTCGCAGCCCAGGCTGACCACCATCACCTCGCCGCCAAAGTTGGGGTTCAGGCTGATGTTGCGCAGGGTGCGGATAGGGATGATGGCGTCGGGTGCGTCAATCGCCACGCCGCAGCCGTAGCTGTGCTCCAGGGCAACGACAGCGTCGACATGGGGGTAGTGCGGCAGCAAGTCGGCCTTGATCCGCTGGACGGCAAAGTCCACCACGCCCGCCACGCATTGCACGGTGGTGGTGATGGCCAAGATGTTGCGCGTGCCCACCGAGCCGTCGGCGTTGCGAAAGCCCTCGAATGTGTAGCCGTCAAGCGCGTCAAGCGCGGGTGGCTTGACGGTGGCCATGGGCAGGCCCACCAGTGAGCGGGCCGCTGGCATGGCCAAAATCCGCTCATGAACCCAGCTGCCGGCGGGGATGGCTTTGGCTGCCGTGCCGATGGCGACGTTGTAGCGTCGCACTGCGCCGCCTTGCGGTATGTCGCTCAGGGCCACCTTGTGGCCCTGCGGCACGCGCTCTCGCAGCGTCAGGCCCGAGGCCAGCACGCAGCCCTCGTCCAGGCCGCCGTCGTTGGCAACGATGGCGACGTTGTCGGCAGCGTGCATGCGGATGGTCAGTGGTGCCTGCTTCATGGCTTGAGCACCATGTTGGGCAGCCACAGCGAGATGGCAGGGATATAGGTCACGGCCAGCAGCACCATGAAGAGGGCGATGAAGAACGGGGTCAAGGCCTTGACGACTTTTTCGATGCTGACCTTGGCCACAGCACTGCCCACAAACAGCACCGTGCCCACCGGCACCGGCATATAGGTCAGGCCAACCGGGACGCCGGGCAGCTCGCTGATCGACTGGTCCCAGGTTTGCAGGCACAGCGTGGAACCCCACACCAGCATAAAGACGCAGGCCGCCAGCATCAGCGCCAGCACCAGCCAGTGCAGAGCTTGGCGGGTGCGGGCAGCCGGTCGGTCAGCATGCTGACGGCGATATGCGCACCCGCGCGGTAGCTGGCGGCGGTGCCGATGAAGGTGAAGACCACCATCAACAAAATGGCCACCGGCTCGGGCCATTGCGCGCCTGTGCCCAAGACATAGCGGGCAAAAATGCCCCAGGGAATGATCAGCGACATGGCGACGATGGCGGCTCCCGCCACCCAAATGCAGCCGAGGTAGACGGCATCGAAGCCGCGCAGGATTTTTTCAGTCATGATTTTTTTTTCAGATGCCTTGCGCCCAAGGAGCCTAGGCCCGCATACCGCTGCGGGGCCGGCGCAGAGGCGATGCCGGATTTACTGCACAGCTGTGCGGGGAGATGGAGGAACACTGTTTGTGCTCAAGACGGGCGTCGTCACAGCCCTGCAAACATGGGCTCGGCCAGGCCTTGAACGCCGGGGCGCAGCGCGAACACGCCACCGGCCAGCGGCTGGTCGCTGAGGTCGCCATCGGGCCGGATCGATGTGACATAAAGGGTGTCGAGCTGGGGGCCGCCAAAAGCGCACATGGTCGGTTTTTTGACCGGCACGGCAAGCGAGCGGTCGAGCTTGCCGGCGGGCGTGAAGCGGTGCACCAAACCGGCGTCGTTGCCGCAAATCCAGTAGCCGCCGTCAACGTCGATGGCCGCACCGTCGGGGCGACCGGGCAGGCTTGTCATGTCGACCAGCAGGCGCCGCTTGGAGGGCGTGCCGCTGGCCGTGTCGTAGTCAAAGGCCCAGATTTTTTGCTGCGATGGGTGCGAATCCGACAGGTACATGGTGCGGCCATCGGGGCTGAACGCCAGGCCGTTGGGAACGATCAAGCCACTGAGCTGCGGGTCTAAAGCTTCTTTGCTATCATAATGATAGCTGTAAGCGCAACCTGCATATGCGCTAGATGCCATATTCATTAACATTGTTCCGGCCCAGAAGCGACCTTGGCGATCACAGCGACCATCGTTGAAGCGCATCTGCGCCTGCGCATGCTGCACTGTCGCCAGCCGCGTGCTGTCCATGCTGGCGTCGGCCTGCGGGCGCAGGTGAAAAATGCCGCTTTCCAGGCCCGCAATCCAGCCGTCGCCGGATGCGCAGCGGGCGATGCAGGCCAGCATCTCGGGCGCCGTCCAGTGCGCAGTAGCGCCCGAGGCATCCCAGCGGTTCAGCGTGCGGGCGGGGATATCGACCCAGTACAAGGCCTGCTCGCGCACGTCCCAGACGGGACTCTCGCCAGTGGCGTTGCGGCAATCGAGCACCAGCTCGGCGCTTTGGTGGTGGCGGCTCATGCTCAATCTCCGAAGGGGCCGGTGGCGGTGAACATGCCGCCTTGGTAGAGCGTGTTCGGATGGTCGGCGGTGTCCTTTGGCTGGGCCTCGACCTTGGCCCGAAACGGCTCCGAGCTGTCTTGGGCGACAAAGCCCAGGTGCGCGGCGGCCTGGTTGTCCCACCACAGGTCGCGGTTGGCCGACATGCCGTAGAGCACCGTGTGTTGGACCTTGGGCGTGAACAGCGACTTTTCGATCAGCTGGGTCAGATCGTTATAGCTCAGCCAGCTGTGCAGCATGCGGCGGTTGACCGGCTCGGGGAACGAAGAGCCGATGCGCAGGCTCACGGTCTCGATGCCGTAGCGGTCAAAGTACAGCTGCGCCAAGTCCTCGCCGTAAGACTTGGACAGCGCGTAATAACCGTCGGGGCGGCGCGCGGCCAAGGTGTTGACCGGCTGGTCTTGCCGGTAAAAACCGCTCACATGGTTGGAGCTGGCAAACACCACGCGCTTGACACCGTGGCGGCGTGCGGCCTCGTAAATATGGAAAACGCCTTTGATATTGGCCTCCAATATCTGCTCAAACGGCTGCTCCAGCGAGATGCCGCCAAAGTGCACGATGGCGTCCACATCCTGCACCAGGGCGTGCACCGCCGCCTTGTCGGCCAGGTCGCAGGCGACAACTTCTTCGTGGGCACCGGTTGCGGGCGCCAGCTTGGCAATGTCCGACAAGCGCAGCACCTGGGCATAAGGGCGCAGCCGTTGGCGCAGGACTTGGCCCAGATTGCCAGCGGCACCGGTCAGCAAGAGGCGGCGAAAGGGCGAGGGGTGAGGGGGGGTAGAGGGAGCGGAAGCGGAAGAAGCGGAGGGAGCGGAGGAAGCAGAGGTGTCGGTCATAAAGTCAGAAAAATTCAGGGTGAAGGCTTGTGCAAATCGGCAGCTTCGACGCGAACCCGGGCCGTTGGCCGGTGTTGGGGCGGTGCCAGCGCTGTTTGCGTGTAAACCGCATGTTGTCGTACAACTTGCGAAGTATTGTGATCTTGCCGTGCCTTGTCAACCGGAGATACACGTAGACGCTGCTGGCCTGCTTACAGCGGCGGACGCGCACGGCATAGAAAATCCTCGGTTTTTGGCGTTTTCCCTTGGGTAATTCGGCTTTTCTAGGAGCCATGACGGTGAAATTTCGGGCGCTATTGGGTGCTATTAGGCGGTGCCAGAGCGTGTTTTCGAGTGCGTGAACGCAGGCATTCCATGGGCTTTGAGGACTAGGTGAATTCCCTTATCTGTAAAGAAGTGCGAAGTTTTGCTTGTTTTTTGTCATACGATGTCTCATGACAAGGCCGGCCCAATGGCTGCTTTCAGTGGAGTGGCATGGCTTGTCGTACGCGCTCGGGAATGTGAACTAAAAACCTTAGGACTTACGCAAAACCGCCCTGGC
>JAYVXE010000293.1:0-4901 GCA_043785395.1 Burkholderiaceae bacterium
CTGGGATGATCCGAGCTTCATTCGCTCCGAACATTTGAATTGGTAAGCCTGCTGTACATTGCGGCGGCGATCATCAAAAAAATACAAGGAGGTGACTACATGGGGTATGGAGTGAAACTCAAGGTCTGGGGTGAGCGAGCATGTTTCACGCGCCCAGAAATGAAGGTGGAACGTGTCTCTTACGACGTCATCACCCCCTCTGCCGCACGCGGCATTCTTGATGCCATCCACTGGAAGCCGGCCATTCGCTGGAATGTGGACCGCATTCACGTGCTGAAGCCCATCCGTTTCGAGTCCATCCGGCGCAACGAGGTGGGCGGCAAGCTCTCTGCCGCCAGCGTGGCCAAGGCCATGAAGGCCGGCTCAACCGCAGGGCTTGCGAACTATGTCGATGAAGACCGGCAGCAACGCGCCGCCACCATCCTGCGCGATGTGGCCTATGTGATCGAGGCGCACTTCGAGCTGACGGCCAAGGCCGGGCCGGACGATTCGGTGGGCAAGCACCTGGACATCTTCAACCGCCGTGCGCGCAAGGGGCAATGTTTCCAGATGCCGTGCATGGGCGTGCGCGAGTTCCCGGCCCACTTTCAGTTGCTGGAAGACAGCGACCCGCTGCCTGACAAGCACACCAGCCTGCTGGCAGAGCGCGACCTGGGCTGGATGCTGCATGACATTGATTTCGAGCACGGCATGGCGCCACGGTTCTTCCGTGCCCAAATGGCCGGCGGCATGGTCCAAGTGCCGCCGTGGCACAGCGAAGAGGTCAAGGCATGATTCTTCAAGCCCTCAACAACTATTACCAGCGACTGCTGGCACGCGGCGAGGAAGGGCTCTCGCCCTTTGGCTACAGCCCGGAGAAGATCAGCTACGCAATCCTGCTGGCACCTGACGGCCGCGTGGTGGATGTGAACGACATTCGTGACACCTCGGGCAAGAAACCCATGCCGCGCATGATGAATGTGCCGCAGCCCGAGAAGCGCACGGTGGGTATCAAGCCCAATTTCCTGTGGGACAAGACCAGCTACCTGCTGGGTGTCAGCAGCACCAGCAAGCGCGCCGACAAGGAACATGGGGCATTCAAACTGCTGCACCAGGAAAGCCTGGCGGGCCAAGGCGATGCAGGGCTGACGGCGCTGCTGGCTTTTTTGGCGGCGTGGACGCCAGAGCGCTTCGCCTCGGCCCCCTTCAAGGAAGAGATGCTGGACGCCAACTTGGTGTTCCGTCTGGACGGCGAAACCAGCTACCTGCACGAGCGCCCGGCGGCGCAGACCGTGCGCGCGAAACTGCTGGCCGGGGACGATGGCAGTGTTGCCACACTTGCCCATTGCCTGGTGAGTGGTGAGCATCTGCCCGTGGCGCGTTTGCACCCAGCGGTCAAGGGCGTGAACGGCGCGCAAAGTTCCGGGGCTTCCATCGTCTCCTTCAACCTGGAGTCCTTTGGCTCCTATGGCAAAAGCCAGGGTGAGAACGCGCCTGTGTCCGAACCAGCCGCCTTTGCCTACACCACCGTGCTCAACCATTTGCTGCGCCGCAGTGAGCACAATCGGCAGCGCTTGCAGATCGGTGATGCCAGCGTGGTGTTCTGGGCTGAGACCAACGACACAGAACAAGCGCATGAAGCGGAGCTGACTTTTGAGCTGTTGCTGAACGCTCCCCCCGATGATTCGCAAGAGGCCGCGCAGCTGCGCAGCGTGCTTGAGCAGGTGGCCAAGGGACGGCCCTTGAGCGAGCTGAACCCCAAGCTCCAGGACAGCACCCGCATGTTCGTGCTCGGGCTGGCCCCGAATGCCTCGCGCATCTCCATCCGCTTCTGGGAAACCGCAACGCTAGGCCTTTTTGCCCAGCGCCTGGCCCAGCACGCGCAGGATTTCCACATCGAGCCCGTGCCATGGAAAACCGCCCCCGCTGCGCGCCGTGTCGTCTTGGCCACCGTACCCCAGCGCGAAGGCACGATGCCCAAAATGGACGACGCCTTCAACAACCTGGTGGGTGAATTCATGCGCTCTGTGCTGAGCGGCGGCCTGTATCCACGCAGCCTGCTGGCCAACACCATCATGCGCATACGCTCGGACGGCAACCTGTCGGGCATGCGTGCAGCCATCTGCAAGGGCGTCCTAACCCGTGAACGCCGACTCGGCATCAACACTGCTATCCACAAAGAGGAGGTTCCCGTGAGTCTCGACAAACAATCCCAAAACCCAGGCTACCGCTTGGGCCGCCTGTTCGCTGTGCTGGAGGCGGTACAGCGCAGCGCCTTGGGCGGGCAGGTGAATGCCACCATCCGCGACCGCTATTACGGTGCGGCATCGGCCACACCGGCATCCATCTTCCCCGTGCTGCTGCGCAACACGCAAAACCATCTGGGCAAGCTGCGCAAGGACAAGCCGGGCCTGGCTGTGAACCTGGAGAAAGACATCCGCGAGATCGTCGATGGCCTGTCCGAACAGTTTCCACGCAGCCTGCGGATCGAAGACCAGGGCCGTTTTGCCATTGGCTACTACCACCAGTCGCAAAGCCGCTTCGTGAAGGGCGAGACCAACGCCGAGCCAGACAACACCGATTCCGACACCGACACCTCAGAGGGAGATCCCGCATGACCGCCATTGCCCATCGCTACGAATTCGTTTTTCTGTTCGACATCACCAATGGCAATCCCAATGGCGATCCGGACGCAGGCAACCTGCCCCGCCTCGACCCGGAGACCAACCGTGGGCTGGTGACCGATGTGTGCCTCAAGCGCAAGATTCGCAACTATGTCAGCCTGGAGAAGGAAAACGCGACAGGTTATGCCATCTACATGCAGGAAAAGGCCGTGCTGAACAAGCAGCACCAGAAAGCCTGGGAAGCGCTGGGCATTCCCCCCGACGCCAAGGAGCAGTACAAAAAACTGCCCAAGGACGAAGCCAAGGCCCGCGAAATCACGGCCTGGATGTGTGGCAACTTCTTCGATGTACGCAGCTTCGGCGCAGTGATGACCACCGGCACCAATGCGGGCCAGGTGCGCGGCCCGATCCAGCTGGCGTTTGCCACGTCGATCGACCCCGTGCTGCCACTCGAAATCTCCATCACCCGCATGGCCGTGACCACCGAGAAAGAGGCCGAGGCACAGAGCGGCGACAACCGCACCATGGGCCGCAAACACATCATTCCCTACGGCCTGTACCGCGCACATGGCTTTGTCTCCGCCAAGCTGGCAGAACGCACCGGCTTTTCGGACGAAGACCTGGAGCTGCTTTGGCGCGCCATCATCAATATGTTTGAGCACGACCGCTCTGCCGCACGCGGCGAGATGGCTGCGCGCAAACTGATCGTGTTCAAGCATGAAAGTGCGATGGGCAACGCCCCTGCGCACCTGCTGTTCGACGCGGTCAAGGTCACATCGGCCCAGGCAGATGCAGAACGTGCGCCGCGCAGCTTTCAGGACTACACGGTCGCGATTGACCGGGCCGCCATTCCGGCCGGTGTTTCGGTGCAAGAAATGATCTGACTGTCTGCGCTGCCATAGCGCCGATCCAAGGCCATGACCGACATCGAATTCATCCCCATCTCCGCCCTGCAGCACTACCTGTACTGCCCGCGCCAGTGCGCGCTGATCCATGTTGAACAGTTGTGGGCTGAAAGCCGGCACACCGCCGAGGGCCGGGTGCTGCACGAGCGTGTGGACAAGCCGCAGGGCGAACGGCGGCGCGGCGTGCGCACTGTGACGGCGATGCCGCTGGCCCACGCGGGCTTGGGACTCACGGGTATTGCCGACGTGGTGGAGTTTCACCAGGGCGCGGATGGCGAGATAGCCTTCCCGGTGGAATACAAACGCGGTCGCCCCAAGGCGCATCGGGCCGATGAAGTACAGCTGTGCGCCCAGGGCTTGTGCCTGGAGGCGATGCTGAACCAAAGCATTGCCGAAGGTGCCTTGTTTTATGGCGAAACGCGTCGGCGCATGGCCGTGCCTTTCGATGCCGAATTGCGCCAGCTGACCCACGACACCATCACCGCCACGCGCGCCTTGCTCACCTCGGACAAGACCCCGAAAGCGCCGTACAGCGCCAAGCTGTGTGACGCCTGCTCACTGGTCGATCTGTGCCAGCCCAAGCTACTGAGCCGCGCCAACTCGGTGGACGCGTGGCTCGCCACACAACTCAAGGAGTAAGCCATGCGCCGGCAACTGAACACTTTGTACGTCACGACCGAAGGTGCCTGGCTGCACAAGGACGGCGCCAACATCGTGATGGAGGTTGAAAAGGAAGTCAAAGCGCGCCTGCCCGTACACATGCTGGAGAGCCTTGTGTGTTTTGGCCGGGTGCTGGTGTCGCCGCCGCTGCTGGGCTACTGCGCTGGGCAAGGCATCAGCACCTGCTTCTTAACGTCCAACGGCAAGTTTTTGGCCCGCGTCGAAGGGCCAGTCTCCGGCAACGTACTGCTGCGCCGAGAGCAATACCGCCGCAGCGACGACCCCGCGCGCTGTGCTGCCATTGTGCGCAACATGCTGCTGGGAAAATTGCACAACCAGCGCGCCGTGCTGGGCCGGGCCCTGCGCGACCACAGCGACAAACTGGCACCCAACGACGAGGCCGCCCTGGCCCATGCCCACAAGAGACTGGAGCGCATCGCCGACAAACTGCTGCTTGAAAATTCGGTGGACATGCTGCGCGGCTATGAGGGCGAAGCGGCGCAGTCATACTTTGGCGCTTTTGACCATTTGATCCGCGTCCCCAGCGCCGCCATGCGCTTCAAGGGCCGCAGCCGACGGCCCCCACTCGACGCGGTGAATGCCTTGCTCTCCTTTCTGTACACACTGCTCACACACGACTGCCGCTCTGCACTGGAAAGCGTGGGACTTGACCCGGCGGTGGGTTTTTTGCACCGCGACCGCCCTGGGCGTCCCAGTCTGGCGCTGGACCTGA
>JAYVXE010000294.1:0-4889 GCA_043785395.1 Burkholderiaceae bacterium
CTCTGGCTCTGCCAGGCCACCGGGTGCGCCCCCTTGAGGGGGAAGCGCCGCAGGCGCTTCGGGGGTGGGCCACATTAACTCTCATGCATAGGCCAAGCGCCCCGAACAATGAAACAAGGAACGCAACGACGAGCACCCCCAGTGCACCCGTGGCTCTGGCTCTGCCAGGCCACCTTCGGGGGTGGGCCACATTAGCGCCCGACACTGCCAAACAAGCCCACGCCCTTGGGCAAGTGAGAAAATCGACGCCCTTTGCCCGCTTGCCTGAGCCCACCATGCCGCCCCATCCCAGCGCCCCAACGCCATCCGTGCCCCTGCGCAGCGGCCCCAAACGGCGCGCCGCAGACCTTGCCTACGACGCCATCGAGACCATGCTATCGACCCTGCAGCTCGTGCCCGGCAGCCCAGTGGTCGAGGCCGAGCTGGCCGAGCGCACCGGCCTGGGCCGTACACCGGTGCGCGAAGCGCTGCTGCGCATGGTCGCGCTCGGGCTGATCGTGCAGCAGCCCCGGCGCGGTCTGCTGGTCTCCAGCATCGACCTGGCCGAGCACCTTGACGTCATCCAGACCCGGCGCGTGCTCGAATGCCTGATCGCCGCCTGCGCCGCCCGCCGCGCCAGCGCCGCGCAGCGCGAAGCCTTGCTGCGCTGCGCGGCCAAAATGGTCAAGGCCGGTGAACGCGGCAACCTTAAAGAGTACATGGACGCCGACCACGAACTCGACCAGGTCAACCACCTGGCCTGCCAAAACCACTCGGCTGTCAAATGCGTGGTGCCGCTGATCGTGCAATGCCGGCGCTTTTGGTACGCCTACCAGCACACCGGCGAAATCAGCATCGGCGCACGCGCCCACATGGCACTGGCCGAAGGCATCGCCTCCGGCAGCGAGGCCGCCGCCGTGGCGGGCGCCAACCAGTTGCTCGACTACCTGGAACGCTTCGCACGCCAGGTTATCGACAACTGAAGAAGTCAGCCCCGCCGGCTGCGGCGCGTGTCGGATTCAACCCCGCAAAAACCGGCCCACCGCAGCCCTTTGCGCGCCGTCTGGCTTGGTTACACTGCCGCATGTCCGCCCTTGACCACCCCACATCCCGTGCCAAAGCAGCACCCAGCGCCCTGGCTGGTTTGCTACCATTTTTACGCCCTTACCGCTGGCAAATCGCGCTGGCCGCATTGTTTTTGGTGCTGGCATCGGCCGCCACCCTGGTCTTCCCCCTGGCGCTGCGCAGCCTGATTGACGGCGGGCTGGGCGCCAACAGCGACAGTACCCAGCTCTTGCGCCAGCACTTTTTGTCGCTGCTGGCGGTGGCGGTGGCGCTCGGCTTGTTTTCGGCGGCCCGCTTTTACATGATGAGCTGGCTCGGCGAACGCGTCAGCGCCGATCTGCGCTGCGCGGTCTACGCCCATGTGCTGCGCCAAAGCCCAGAGTTTTTCGAGACCACCCAAACCGGCGAAGTGCTGTCGCGCCTGAGCGCCGACACCACGCTGGTGCAAACCGTCGTCAGCACGTCGCTCTCCATGGGCCTGCGCAACGCTGTGATGGGCCTTGGTGCACTGGCCCTGCTGATCTGGAGCAACCCCTATGTGATGGCGCAGGTACTGGGCATCTTGCTGCTGGTCGTGGTGCCCAACGCCTGGTTTGGCCGGCGCGTGCGCCGACTCTCGCGGGCCAGCCAAGACCGGCTGGCCGACTCCAACGCCATCGCCGCCGAAGTGCTCAACGCCGTCTCCCTGGTACAGGGCTACAGCGCCGAGGCACGCGAATCCGCACGCTTTGACGCCGCCGCAGAAAGTGGCTTTCAAACCGCCGTGCAGCGCAACAAAGCGCGCGCCGTGCTGGTCGCCTTCATCATCAGCGCCACCAGCGCAGCGCTGCTGTGGGGCCTGTACCAAGGCACGCAGGCCGTGCTGGGCGGGCGCATCAGCGCCGGACATTTAGGCCAAACCGTGGTGTACGTGGTCATTTTGGCCAGCGCCATTGCAATCCTGAGCGAGGTCTACGGCGACTTGCTGCGGGCCGCCGGGGCGACCGAGCGGCTGGTCGAATTGCTGCACAGTCGCTCGCCCATAGAGTCACCATCAAATCCTACTCCAGCGCTTAACCTGCATACCGGAGCAGCTATTCATTTTGAGAACATCAACTTCCACTACCCGTCGCGCCCCGACCAAGCCTCGCTGTCCGACTTCAGCCTGCAGGTTGCCGCCGGCGAAACCGTCGCACTGGTCGGCACCAGTGGCGCGGGCAAAAGCACAGTCTTCCAACTTTTGCAACGCTTTTACGACCCCGACCCCGACCCGGTGGCCGACGCCAGCAGCGCAAGCCCACGCAGCCGCATCACGCTGAACGGCCAAGACATCCGCACACTGGCACTCACCGAGCTGCGCGACCACATTGGCGTCGTCCCCCAAGACGCCGTGATCTTCTCCACCAGCGCGCTGGAGAACATCCGCTACGGTCGCCCCGACGCCAGCGACGCCGAAGTCGAGCAAGCCGCGCAAGACGCTTTTGCCGACGAATTCATCCGCGCCCTGCCCGAAGGCTATGCCAGCTTCCTCGGTGAGCGCGGCGTGCGCCTGTCCGGCGGCCAGCGCCAACGCATTGCCATCGCCCGTGCGATTTTAAAAAACCCACAGCTGCTGCTACTCGACGAAGCCACCAGCGCCCTCGACGCCCAAAGCGAGCGCATGGTGCAAGCCGCCCTCGACGCCGCTATCCAAAAACACAGCGGCCAGCGCACAACACTGGTGATTGCACACCGCCTGGCCACCGTGCAAAAGTCCGACCGCATCGTCGTGCTGGAGCATGGCCGGATCGTCGAACAAGGCACACACGACGCGCTGGTGGCAGCGGGTGGCGCCTATGCGCGGCTGGCGGCGTTGCAGTTCACCAGCGCAACGTAAGCACACCCCACGGCCAGCGCCGTAAGCACTTTTATGCCAGCACCCTTGAAGCGTGGTTTGGTCTGGTTCCGGCGTGACCTGCGCACCGACGACCAAGCCGCCCTGTACCGGGCACTAAAGCAGTGCCAGCGTGTGTACTGCGTTTTTGTGTTCGACCGCGACATTTTGGACAAGCTGCCCCGCGCCGACCGGCGGGTCGCCTTCATCCACGCCAGCGTGGTAGAGCTGGACCAGGCTTTGCGCGCCCTCGGCCCCGAGGGCGAAAACAGCCCCCACGGCCTGATCGTTGTGCACGCAGCCGCCTGGCAAGCCGTGCCCACCTTGGCCGCCAGCCTGGGGGTGCAGGCCGTCTTTGCCAACCACGACGACGAGCCCCAAGCCCTGGCGCGTGACGCCCGGGTGCGCACCGCGCTGCAAGCCCAGGGCATGGTGTTGCACACCTACAAAGACCATTGCATCTTTGAGCGCGACGAAGTTTTGACACAGGGCGGCACCCCATTCAGCGTGTTCACGCCGTACAAGAATGCGTGGCTGCGCAAGCTGGCGAGCGACGCCTTCTACCTGCGGCCCTACCCGGTTGCGCGTTACGCCGCAGCGCTGGCGGCACGGCCCAGCGAACACCAGCAACCGGTGCCCACACTGGCGCAGCTGGGCTTTGCCGCAAGCCCGGCGGCGCAACTGAAAATCCCGACCGGGGCCAGCGGTGGACAGGCCTTGTTCGCAGAGTTCTTCGAGCGCATGGAGCGTTACCACGCCAGCCGCGACTTCCCAAGCGTCAAGGGGCCAAGCTACTTGGGCGTACACCTGCGGTTTGGTACCGTCTCGATCCGCAGACTGGCCGCGACCGCCTACCAGCGCAGCCTGCCGGGCGACCCGGGCGCAGCAGTGTGGCTGAATGAATTGATCTGGCGCGATTTCTACTTCCAAATCCTCGCGCACCACCCGCATGTGGTGGCGCACAGCTTCAAGCCCGCGTTTGATGCCATCGCCTGGGAGCAAGGCCCGCACGCCGACGCCTTGTTCCAAGCCTGGTGCAGCGGCCAAACCGGCTACCCGCTGGTAGACGCGGCCATGGCGCAGATCAACCAAACGGGCTACATGCACAACCGCCTGCGGATGGTGGTGGCCAGCTTTCTGTGCAAGGACCTGGGGCTGGACTGGCGCTGGGGCGAGCGCTATTTTGCCGAGCACCTCAACGACTTCGACCTGTCGGCCAACAACGGCGGCTGGCAATGGGCCAGCTCCAGCGGCTGTGACGCCCAGCCCTGGTTTCGCATCTTCAACCCCACCAGCCAGAGCGAAAAATTCGACCCCGAAGGCCGCTTTATCCGGCGCTACCTGCCCCAGCTGGCGAACCTGTCGAACAAAGCAATCCACGCTCCGTGGACGGCTGGCCCCCTGGAGCTCAAGGCCGCCGGAGTGACGCTGGGCCAAGACTACCCCCACCCCATCGTGGCCCACGACTTGGCCCGACTGCGCACGCTGGAGCGGTATGCCGTGGTGAAGAAGCTGGCACTGAGCGACGCAACCCTGGCCCCGGCCCCATGATGGCCAAAATCTGGCCAAAAAATAGGCGCCAACCAGGCTGGCCTCCAAGTCACCGCAGGCCGGCCGCTTGCACGGCCCCAGCGGTCACAATCGTGGGCCTCCCAAAGCGAAGCGCCCTGGCCAATTAGCCAATCAGCCCGTCGATCCCCCATCGCCAACCCATGCCCTCATCTAAGCAAACCTACGAGCCGTCCCCCACCCCGCCGCGCCACGTCGTCAGAGAAGAGCAGATCGAATACGGCTTTATCGGCAAACTGCAAAGCCTCAAGTACGAATACCGCGCCGACATTCGCGACCGTGCATCGCTGGAGCGCAACTTTCGCGAAAAGTTTGAGGCACTGAACCGCGTCAAGCTCTCGGACAGCGAGTTCGCCCGCCTGCTCGACGAGATCGTCAGCCCCGACGTTTTCACCGCCGCCCGCACCCTGCGCAGCATCAACGC